>JANYGV010000102.1 GCA_025359285.1 Burkholderiales bacterium | reverse complement strand
TGCACACCAGAGATGCTCTGAAAGCCGCGCGGAATAAGGGGTTTGCGGCAATTGCCATTGTATTTATGCACGGCTATCGGTACACGCAGCATGAACAGCGGGTGGCCGAGATAGCGCGGGATGAGGGCTTTACACAAATATCGGTGTCGCACCAAGTTAGCCCCCTAATGAAAATTGTTTCGCGCGGCGACACCACCGTGGTGGATGCATATTTGTCGCCGATACTGCGCCGCTATGTGGATCAGGTGGCGACAGAGTTGCGCAACGATAGCGAGAAGGCAAAGACAAAGGCAAAGGCAAAGGGCGAGGACGGGAGCGGGGTTCGCCTTTATTTTATGCAGTCGAATGGGGGTTTGATCGACGCGAACCGTTTTCAAGGTAAAGATTCCATCCTCAGCGGACCTGCAGGCGGCATTATCGGCATGGTCCGCACCGCAGAAAGCGCGGGCGTTGACAAAATTATTGGCTTCGATATGGGCGGCACGTCCACTGATGTTTCGCACTACGCGGGAGAGCTTGAGCGGAGCTTCGAAACGGAGGTCGCCGGTGTAAGAATGCGCGCTCCGATGATGTCAATTCATACCATTGCAGCTGGCGGTGGATCGATTTTGCACTTTGATGCAATCGAGAAAACGTCGCGCTATCGCGTCGGCCCTGACAGTGCCGCCGCGAATCCTGGACCAGCATGCTACCGGCGGGGCGGGCCGCTGACCGTGACTGATTGCAACGTGATGCTGGGCAAAATTCAGCCTGCGCACTTTCCAAAATTGTTTGGCGCGAGTGCCGCTGAAGCGTTAGACGCCGCGGTGGTGCGTCGTAAATTTAGCGCGCTTGCCGCCGACATTGAAAAGGCCACCGGTAAAAAGCAAACGCCTGAACAAGTTGCCGAAGGTTTTTTACAAATAGCGGTCGCGAATATGGCGAACGCTATTAAATTTATTTCCGTTCAACGCGGCTACGATGTTACTGAATACACGCTCGCCTGCTTTGGCGGTGCAGGCGGTCAGCATGCCTGCCTGGTGGCGGATGAGCTGGGGATGACGCAGGTGCACATACATCCGCTCGCAGGCGTGTTGTCGGCCTACGGAATGGGCCTGGCTGATATTTCTGTTATGCGCGAGCACGCTGTAGAGGTGGCGCTAAATGACGCGAACCTCGCAAGCATTAATGAGGCGTTGGATTCGCTCGCTAGCGTCGCCCGTGCCGAGGTCATTGCGCAAGGCGTTGACCCGTCGCAGGTACACGTCAAGCGTCGGTTGCATCTGCGCTACGAAGGCACAGACTCTGCGTTGATGGTGGATGCTGCTCGCGTGGCAGACATGCTGCGGACGTTCGAGGTCCAATACAAACAGCGCTTCAGTTTTTTGATGCGAGGGCGACCACTCATCGCCGAAGCGGTGTCGGTGGAAGCGATTGGCCGAAACGGGGAGCAGGATACGCTTGCGCTTCCTGTTGACACCGGTACCATGATTGACGCCACACCCGTCGGCTACGCTGAAATCACCGGCAGCAGCGGAATGATCGGTGATAGCGACGCTACAACAACACACGGCGCGCCGATTTATCAGCGTGATTTGTTGGCCGTTGGGCAAATCATTGACGGTCCGGCCATCATTGCCGAAAAGCATTCGACGATCATCGTTGAGCCCGATTGGCGACTCACCGTCACCACGCAAAATCACCTTGTGTTGACGCGCCGCTGCGCTCGCGCGGTTCGGCATGCAATTGGCACCAAAGTTGATCCGGTAATGCTTGAAGTATTCAATAATTTATTCATGTCGATCGCCGAGCAGATGGGCTTGCGGCTCCAGCAGACGGCGCATTCTGTCAACATCAAGGAACGTCTCGATTTTTCATGCGCCTTGTTCGATGCTGAAGGAAATCTGATCGCCAATGCGCCGCACATGCCGGTGCATCTGGGCTCGATGGGCGAATCGATTAAAACGGTGGTGCGAAAAAATGCGGGCCGGATGTCGCCCGGCGATGTGTATGTGTTGAACGATCCCTACAACGGCGGGACGCATCTGCCAGACGTTACCGTCGTGACGCCAGTGTTTGATGAGGCCTCCGCAGAGATCTTATTTTACGTGGGCTCGCGCGGCCATCATGCGGATATTGGCGGAATTACACCGGGCTCCATGCCGCCGTTTTCCAGAACCGTGGAGGACGAAGGCGTGCTGCTCGATAACGTCAAGCTGGTTGAAGGCGGCGAGATGTTGGAGTCGGCCATGCGCGGGCGGCTGGCCTCGGCAAAGTATCCTGCACGCAATATTGATCAAAACATCGCTGATCTACGCGCGCAAATTGCGGCAAATGAAAAGGGTGTGCAAGAGCTGCGCCGGATGGTGGCTCATTTTGGACTGGGTAACGTCCACGCATATATGCAGCATGTGCAGGACAACGCGGAAGAGTGCGTCAGGCGTGTCATCGGCACGCTTAGCGATGGCGAATATGCTTATGAGATGGACAACGGCGCGATCATCAAGGTGCGCGTCTCGGTCGGTGCGGACAGACGATCCGCCACCATCGATTTTACCGGCACCTCAACACAGCTTGACTCTAATTTCAACGCACCCTCAGCCGTTGTTTATGCTGCGGTGCTCTATGTTTTTCGCATGCTGGTCGACAGTGATATTCCGCTTAATGCGGGCTGCTTGAAACCGCTCACCATCATTATTCCAGCAGGTTCCATGTTGAACCCTGCGCCGCCCGCCGCCACCGTTGCGGGTAATGTTGAAACCTCGCAATGCATTACCGATGCGATTATTGGCGCGCTTGGCGTGATGGCGGCCAGCTACGGCACGATGAATAATTTCACGTTTGGCAACGATCAATATCAGTACTACGAAACCGTAGCAGGTGGCACCGGGGCGGGCCCGACCTTCCACGGGTGCGATACCGTGCAGGCGCACATGACTAACTCGCGCCTGACCGACCCAGAGATTTTGGAGTGGCGCTATCCGGTGCGCGTCGACGAACATTCGATTCGCCGCGGCTCCGGCGGCCAGGGCAAGTGGTGCGGCGGCGATGGCGCGACGCGTAAAATTCGATTTCTGGAACCCATGACGGCCGCGATTCTGGCAGGCCATCGCCGCGTGCCTCCATTTGGCATGGCAGGTGGCGGTGTGGGTGGCTTGGGGGCGAATTGGGTAGACCGCGCCGATGGCTCGCGCACACCATTGGGATTTTCGGACGAGACCGAAATGCAGACGAACGATGTATTCGTTTTGGAAACGCCTGGCGGCGGCGGATTTGGAGCTATTGAATAGAACCCCTCACGTCTAGTCACGTCTAGTCACGTCTGAGCCCGTCTGCACAAATTGCGCCAATTGCATTTGTGTCGTTTGATAAATTTTCTCATCAATCATTAACACCACATCAAGGCCGTGTAATCAGCTATTTGCGAACGTTTTCTCGAAAATACAAAAATCATTTTGCTGGATTCTGAATTGCCTATAAAATATGCAACCCCGTGTTCGGTTTTAAATCCGCCCTGTGCAAATCGGCAACATCATCCTCAACAATAATCTGATCGCAGCGCCCATGGCGGGTGTTACTGATCGCCCATTTCGCATCCTCTGCAAAAAGCTCGGCGCGAGCATGGCGGTGTCAGAAATGGTGGCTTCGAACGCAAAGCTGTGGCAGACCGAGAAATCAATAAGACGTGGTGACCACACGGGCGAGGTTGACCCCATCGTGGTGCAAATTGCTGGTGCCGCCCCCGAGATGATGGTGGAAGCCGCACGCTATAACGTTGAGCGCGGCGCGCAGATTATTGACATCAATATGGGTTGCCCAGCCAAAAAAGTTTGCAATGTGCAAGCGGGCTCGGCACTGTTGCAAGATGAGCCACTGGTGGCGCGAATTATCAGCGCGGTCGTTAATGCTGTGGCCGTGCCGGTGACCTTAAAAATTCGCACCGGCTGGGATCGCGACCACAAGAACGCGCTCACTATTGCCCGAATTGCCGAAGAAAATGGCGTGCAATCTCTCGCAGTGCATGGCCGCACACGCGCTGACTTGTACAACGGCGAGGCCGAATATGAAACGATTGCGGCCGTTAAAGCGGCGGTGAAAATTCCGGTCGTCGCTAATGGCGATATTGATTCGCCGGAAAAGGCCAAACGGGTTTTGCAATATACAAAAGCAGACGCCGTGATGATTGGTCGCGCCGCGCAGGGACGTCCGTGGATTTTTCGTGAGATCCAGTTCTATCTCAAAACCGGTACGTATTTAGCCCCGCCCACGGTGGCTGAGGTACGTGAGATTACCGCCGAGCATTTACAAAATTTGTATGCGTTCTACGGCGAAGAAAAAGGCTACCGCATTGCCCGCAAACACATCGCTTGGTACATTGAAGGTGCTCCGGGCGCGAACGCATTTCGTACTGAGATGAACGCGATTGAGAATACTCAACCTCAGTTCACCGCGACCATGCGTTTCTTCGACAAGCTTTTGCAACATCAGCAACACTTTTTTGATTACCGAGAGCGGACGGTCGCGAGCCAACTGCAGCACGCGGCATAAATTAAAATAAGGCAGTCGAGAGAGGTTAATGTCAGATATGGTTAATGCCCCCCGTAGGGATGAGCGGGATAGTGAACTATCCGCTTGTGTTCGCAAAATGCTGAAACAGTATTTCAATGATCTGGATGGCGAACACGCGACCGATATTTATGACATGGTGGTGGCCAATGTGGAGCGGCCGCTACTGGAAGTGGTGATGCATCATGCCGAAGGCAATCAAACCCGTGCGGCCGAACTTTTGGGCTTGAATCGTAATACCTTGCGAAAAAAACTGACGCAGCATGGCATTGAATAGCGCGTTAACCGCCTGACAATTGCTTATCGTTTGCTTTTTAAGCGGCGGGGTCAACCGCTGTAATAAATGTGCTGAAGAAACTAAACCGCTGTCATTCTGAACCCAATTTTATCGGGTGAGAAATCTGCTTTCACCTCCACCTCCGTCTTCTCCTCATACCCGACCATGACTACTGAATCAACGACGATAAAACGTGCCCTTATCAGCGTCTCGGATAAAACCGGCGTGCTGGAATTTGCACGCGCGCTGGTCAGCCACGGCGTTGAAATTCTCTCTACGGGTGGCACGGCCAAAATGCTCGCCGAGCATGGCATCCGTGTGATTGAGGTCGGCGACTACACGGGCTTTCCTGAAATGATGGATGGGCGCGTGAAAACCTTACACCCCAAAATCCACGGCGGCATCTTGGCACGCCGCGATTTGGCCCATCACCGGGATGCCATGGCCGCACACAACATCCCGTCGATTGATATGGTGGTGGTGAATTTGTACCCGTTTGCGGCAACGATTGCCAAGCCGAAGGTGGCCCTCGACGACGCGATTGAAAACATTGATATTGGCGGACCGACGATGGTGCGCGCGTCAGCCAAAAATTATGCGTTCGTCACTATTGTCACTGACCCGGCGGATTACGTTTGTCTGGTCGAAGAATTAGCAATGCACAACGGCGCAATTGCGCAGGCCACTCGTTTTGCGCTGGCCAAAAAAGCCTTCAGCCACACCGCCGAGTACGACGGCATGATTGCAAATTATTTGACCTCACTTGATGCCAATGATCAGCCGCAATTATTTCCGGATCGATTAAACCTGAGCTATACCAAAGCGCAATCAATGCGATACGGCGAGAATCCACATCAAAGCGCTGCGTTTTATCGCGAAGCGAATCCGGCTCAAGGCACGCTCGCCCACTACACGCAACGACAAGGCAAACCGCTTTCTTACAATAACGTCGCCGATGCCGACGCGGCGTGGGAATGCGCTCGTTCGTTTGATGTACCCGTTTGCGTGATTGTGAAGCACGCCAATCCATGCGGCGTGGCTGTTGCTGATACCACTTTGATCGCATACCAGCGCGCACTTGCGACTGACCCGACTTCCGCGTTCGGCGGCATCATCGCGTTTAATCGCGAGGTAGATAACGCAACAGCGGCGCTGGTGGCAAAGCAATTCGTGGAAGTAATATTGGCACCGTCATTTAGCGCCGACGCGTTGGATGTTTTCAAAGCAAAACAAAACGTGCGCGTGTTACAAATTCCGCTTGGCGGCAACTTAAACAAATTCGACATGAAGCGTGTCGGCGGCGGTCTGCTGGTGCAAACGGCGGATGATTTTGATGTAGCAGAATGTCGCGTGGTCACCAAGCGTAAGCCGTCAGCGGATGAAATGAACGATCTGATTTTTGCATTCCGCGTCGCCAAATACGTGAAGTCGAACGCGATTGTATTTTGCCGATATGGCATGACGCTCGGTGTCGGCGCAGGTCAGATGAGCCGCATTGATTCGACCAAAATTGCGGCGATTAAAGCCCGTGGTGCAGGTTTGTCGCTAAAAGGTTCAGTGGCCGCCAGCGATGCGTTCTTCCCATTCCGTGATGGTCTGGATGTGATCGCAGATGCGGGTGCCACGGCCGTGATTCAACCGGGGGGATCGATGCGCGATGACGAAGTGATCGCGGCGGCTGATGAAAAAAACATCGCGATGGTGGTAACGGGTATGCGGCATTTTAGGCATTGAGTTTGGGATGACGGCCAACCCCAAAGAGAAAAACGTCACGATGAAACTTTTGGTTATTGGCTCAGGGGGTCGCGAACATGCACTGGCGTGGCGGCTCTCACAAAATCCGCGTGTGTCACGCGTGTATGTCGCGCCTGGCAACGCAGGCACGGCACGCGAGCCAGGGCTCATGAATATCAACATTCTTGAGATCTCAAACCTCGTTGAATTTGCAAAACACGAGAATATTTTTATGACAGTGGTCGGGCCTGAAGCCGCGCTAGCGCTGGGTGTAGTGGATGCATTTGAGGCCGCAGGCTTGAAAATTTTCGGGCCAACGAAAGCGGCGGCACAGCTCGAATCCTCCAAGGATTTTGCCAAGCAATTTATGCATCGGCACAACATTCCCACCGCAATTTATGCGACCTTTACCAACGCTGGCGATGCGCGCGCTTATGTTGAACGCGAAGGTGCGCCGATTGTCATCAAGGCCGATGGGCTGGCGGCGGGTAAAGGCGTGGTGGTCGCCATGACGCTAGCCGAGGCGCTTGAAGCCATCGATAAAATGTTTTTCGGTAGCGACGGGCATTCCGGTCATCGGGTGGTAATCGAAGAGTTTATGGAAGGCGAGGAGGCCAGCTTTATTTGTATGTGCGATGGCAAAAACGCGTTGCCGTTTGCATCCACGCAAGATCATAAACGGATTTTTGATGGCGACACCGGCCCCAACACGGGCGGTATGGGCGCGTATTCACCGGCACCCGTGGTCACACCCGAAGTGCATGCGCGTGTGATGCGCGAAGTGATTTATCCGACGCTGAAAGGCATGGCCGCCGAAGGCGCGCCGTTTGTGGGATTTTTATACGCGGGCTTGATGATTGATGGCGCAGGCAAAATTCGCGTAGTCGAATTCAACGCGCGCATGGGCGACCCGGAAACACAGCCGATCATGATGCGATTGAAATCGGATTTTTTGTCCCTAGTGGAGCGTGGCGTCAGCGGGCGTCTGGATAGCGCAGAGCTCGAATGGGATCGTCGCGCCGCACTCGGTGTGGTGATGGCGGCGGGCGGCTACCCTGATGTGCCAAAAAAAGGTGATGTGATTTCAGGCTTACCCAAAGATGATGAAAATTTTCA
>JANYGV010000033.1 GCA_025359285.1 Burkholderiales bacterium | reverse complement strand
ATCGAAACTGATCGCTGACAACAAAGCGGCCGACGTTTTAACGGTAGCGGAAGCGCTGCAAATGGCGGGCGATTTACAAAACATCGGCGGCATGGCGTATCTGCACAGTCTGGCTGAAGGCACGCCGTCCGCCGCCAATATTCGCCTTTATTCCGAAATCGTGCGCGAGCGAGCCGTGATGCGCCGCCTCGCGCGTGCCGGTGAGGAAATTGCCGATTCGTCGTATTCACCAAACGGCCGCGAAGCACGGCATTTGCTGGATGAGGCTGAGAAAAAAGTGTTTGATATCGCCGAGATGGGCCGCAAAGGCGGTCAGGGCTTTACGTCCATGTCCACGCTCCTGTCGGAGGTAATGACGCGCCTGGATGAGCTCTCCGCAAACCCCAATGCCGTCACCGGCAAGGCCACCGGCTTTGTTGATCTGGACGAGAAGACGTCCGGCATGCAGGACGGTGATCTGGTGATTGTTGCGGGTCGGCCGTCGATGGGGAAAACTGCATTCGCGCTAAACCTCGCCGAACACGTCGCACTCAATCTTGGTCTGCCAGTGCTGATCTACTCGATGGAGATGGGCGGCACACAAATCGCGGGGCGTTTTTTAAGCTCGATTTCAAAGGTTGATCAGCAGCGCCTGCGCACGGGTCGCCTCGAAGCGCGCGATTGGGATGCGATCAACCAAGCGATGGTCAAGCTCAACGAAGCGCCGATTCATATCGACGAAACACCTGCGCTGAACGCGCTCGAACTCCGCGCCCGCGCCCGCCGCATGTGGCGTCAATACATGGGTTTGGGCCTGATTGTAGTAGATTATTTGCAGCTCATGTCAGCCACTGGGTCGGGCGAAAATCGCGCCACCGAAATCTCCGAAATTTCGCGATCACTCAAAGCGCTCGCCAAAGAATTGAAAGTCCCGGTCGTGGCACTCTCGCAGCTCAACCGTTCGCTCGAGCAACGTCCCAATAAACGCCCGGTGATGAGCGATTTGCGCGAATCGGGTGCGATTGAGCAAGATGCCGACTTGATTTTATTCATCTATCGCGATGAAGTGTACAACCCTGAAAGTGCGGATAAAGGCTCGGCGGAAATTATTATTGGCAAGCAGCGTAATGGCCCGATCGGCATGGTGCGGCTGACGTTCCTGGGGCAAAATACGCGGTTTGTGAACTATGCGGGGGGATCAAGCGGGTATTAGCGCGCTGTCACCTAAAAACCGATGCATTCCCTCCGCCCTCTCCGCGCCGAAATCTCCCTCTCGGCACTCAGGCACAACTACACCCTCGTCAAAAAACGTGCGCCTGACTCACTTGCCTTCGCCGTCGTCAAAGCCAACGCCTATGGCCACGGCTTAGAGCGCGTGGCACGTGCGTTGAGCGATGCCGACGGGTTCGCCACGCTCGAACTCGATTCCGCCATCAAGCTGCGCGAGCTCGGCCTGCGCGCGCCGATATTGATGCTCGAAGGCTTTTTTGACGAAAAAGAATTACCCTATTTTTCGCGTCACGATTTAATGCCGGTCGTTCGCGACATGGAGCAAATCAATCAGCTTACCGCCGCCGATTTAACCCGCCCGCTCGATGTGTTCTTAAAGTTTAATACCGGCATGAATCGCCTCGGCTTGCAGGGCGGGGCGGTGGGTTTTGCGTTGAACACGGCAGCGAATCATCGCAATATTGATGCGGTGACTTTGATGACCCATTTCGCGACGGCGGACGACAAGCTCGGTATCTCCGCACAGTTACGTCGCTTCGAAGAAATTACAAAATCCGCCGCGGCCATATTTAAATCCAAACCTAAACCATTCGCGCAAAGCCTCGCAAATTCCGCCGCAATATTGCGTTACCCCGAAACCCACCGCGATTGGGTGCGTCCTGGCATCATGTTGTACGGCTCATCGCCCTTTGCGGACAAGTCCGCCGCATTACTCGATTTAAAGCCGGTGATGGCATTGCGCAGCGAAATTATTGGCGTACAAGCGCTGGAACCGGGCGACAGTGTGGGCTACGGTGCCACGTATGTGGCGCAGAAAAAAATGCGCATTGGCATCGTCGCCTGCGGCTATGCCGATGGCTACCCGCGTCATGCGCCCGGAAGCAATTCGCAAGGCACACCCATTAACGTCGGCGGCAAACGCACCCGCACCATTGGCCGTGTATCGATGGATATGCTGGCCGCTGACATCACCGATATGTCGCACATTCACAAAGGCGCACCGGTTACGTTATGGGGCGAAGGCTTGCCCGCCGATGAAGTTGCGGCCGCGGCCGGAACGATTTCGTATGAACTTTTTTGCGGCATCACGGCCAGGGTGCCGATGGTTGACGTCGAATGAGAGCTCGCAGCTCAGGCGGCGACCCACACACACCATCAAAACTCAACACTAAAAAAACCAGATCAAAAAGTGAGTGTGACCGCGATGTTGTCAATGTAGTTGCCGACGGGTAGATTTTGTTGCGCCGGGATGCGGCCGTAGACGGCGCAATTGGCGGTCGTACCCAGCAGCGTTGCACCACTAATCACGCTGGTGCCGCTGGTTCCATCCCCCCAGATGGTGGTGCGCGTGGGATCGGTATGAAGATTACATTCAAGGCGATTGCTTCCACTCGCCATATTGCGAACGGCAAAAGTCCCAGTCCTCGGACTGAGCGCGAGGGAATAAGCTGAAATAAGGTCGCAGGTGATCGCCACATTGCCTGTTCCATCGAGGTTGGCGGCGTTAAATACATCGTAATTTCCAAATACAACGCCTTGGGCAGTGATCGTGGAAGTAATGGCCCAGACTGAATCTGCGGCACGGCATCGCATGATGTCCACCCCGCCCACC
>JANYGV010000012.1 GCA_025359285.1 Burkholderiales bacterium | reverse complement strand
GGGCGATTTACGCGTCCCACGACAAACACCGCACCTGCCAGTGCCAGTAATGCGCCAAACGCCCCCCAGCCTGCCCACGCCCACGAGAAATCCTGCTGCACCAAATGGCTGCGTGGAAAGACCACCCAAAATGGTGAGCCTGCCGCGTTGATTTTGGCGACAAATGTTTCCGGTAACTTGGGATTGTTGCGTGGCCGTACAAAGAAATCGGCATCTTCGCCAAAGTCAGCTTTGAGTCGCTCTCGAACGATGTGCAGCACCGGCAGATCCGGAGCCAGCTCCAGCGCCTCATCGGTGCGTGGGCGCACCACGCGGATACCGCGCTCTTCCCGCAGGCGCTGTATAAATTCCTGATGCTGCGCAGGTGGAATCGTTTCGAGCGCGGTGCGGATCGTGCGCAGCTGCGTCATGAAGCCAATCGCAATCAGCTGTACGCGCGGCGCATTGGTGTAATAACGAAACAGCGCCACTGACACAATCTGGCTCGCAATAAGCGACACCATGATGACCAACACAATCCGCGCCAGCAGTGATTTTGGAATCAATGACAATTTAGGAGCGATCGACATTAAGCGTGTTTTTTCCCATCAGGTACAAACACATAGCCCAGACCCCACACCGTTTGAATATAGCGCGGGTTGCTGGGGTCTTCGCCCAACAGGCGGCGCAGCCGCGAAATCTGCACGTCGATGGCGCGATCAAAGGTGTCGTGCTCGCGGCCCCGCGCCAGCTCGGTGAGCTTGTCGCGCGACAGTGGCGCACGCGCATGCTGCACCAACACTTTCAATAAACCAAATTCCCCAGTGGTCATCCCCAATGCCTCCCGCTTGCCTTCAATCGACTTAGTGAGTTCGCGGGTGCCTAGGTTTAGCGTGAATGCGCCGAATTCTACAATTTCATCCGCATCGCTCGGCGCGCCGGGTGCGGCCAGCGGCGCTTGGCGGCGCAGCACGGCGTTAATCCTGGCCACCAACTCGCGTGGATTGAATGGCTTCGCTATATAGTCATCTGCTCCCATTTCGAGGCCGACAATGCGATCCACGTCGTCTCCTTTTGCGGTGAGCATGATGATTGGAATATTGGATTCCGCTGCGGTCGAACCGCGCAACCGCCGACAAACCGTAAAGCCATCTTCAGCCGGTAGCATTACATCCAACACCACCAAATCATAGCGATTGCGGGTGAAGGCACGGTCCATCGCCGAGCCGTCGGGCACGGTATCCGCCGCAAAACCCTGCTCGGTCAGGTATCGCTTCAGCAAATCACGAAGCCGTAAATCATCATCAACGACGAGAATGCGGTGGCGGGGAGAGGTGTTATTGGTCATAGATTGAATGTTATGCAAATTGCGGATGGCTAAGGTGGCGACGCGATTATCAGTTGTAAGTAAATGTTATGAAAGTGCGGTTATCAGATGGTTTGGTTACACAGCGTTACCGTGCTGCTGTAACCGAAGTGCCTTTGCCTCGTTTATTTGGGTATCGTAGCGTGGTCTTTTCGGATTTCAAAATAATTTGTGTGCCGCAAAAAAGTGAGCGCACAACAGGGAAAAAACACCGAATAGACTCGTAACGAAAGTGCACAACGACAGCGATGGACGGCGGCAAAGTCATGCAACAACGCGCCACAGCGAACAGTAATTTCCCTTCGTTGCCGCAATTCAATCTACTACCTATGGAGCGCACCATGAAATTTTCAAAACTTGTTTTCAGTATCTTAACCGTGTTGGGCACCACCGCGGCAATCAATGCATCTGCCCAGACCAATCCTTCAACCTCGAACCCATCAAGCACCCAAAGCGCGCCATCGGCGCACATGAAAGGCCATGGCTTTGCGGCGCTAGATAAAAATGGCGATGGATCGATCAGTCGCGATGAGGCCGCAGCCAGACCGATGCTGGCAAAGATGTTTGACAAGCTCGATACCAACAAGGACGGCGTGCTGTCGAAAGACGAAATGAGAGCCGCTAAAGAAAAAATGAAAGCGCGCCATATGGCAAAAATGGATACTGACGGCGATGGCCGCATCAGCCGCGCTGAGGCTACGGCACATCCGAAACTGGCGGAGAATTTTGATCGCATCGATACCAACGGCGACGGATTTTTGAGCCAGGATGAATTGCGTGCCGCTCATCAGGCCCATCAGGCTCGCCAAGCTCGATAGGCTTGCTGACGATCCGCCGCGCGTCCAACGGTACTCCCGCTGTTACGCCACCACCACAACGTTTTATTTTTCGACGAGAAGCGCTGATATGAAAAAAGCATTCCCTGTTTTATGGCGCTATGCATTGGTGGTGGTCGTATCCTGTGCGCTGGCTTTTTTTATATCGCAAAATACCGCACACGCCGCCGCACGCTCCACCGTGGAAAATGCAAACCCCAATATCTACGGCGTTGCTGGGCCATTTATGGTTCAAACACTAGACCTAGCGTGGCGAGATGAATCGCGAAATCGCGATATTCCAATGCGCGTGGAGTTTCCCAAAACTGAATCGGGCGTGAAAAAAACGTTCCCATTAATCGTGTTTTCGCACGGCCTCGGAGGCTCGCGAGAAGGTGGCGTGATGTGGGGGCAGCATTGGGCGAGCCACGGTTATATTGTGGTGCATCCGCAGCACGTCGGCAGTGACGAAACGCTGTGGAAGGGATTGAAACCCCGCGAGATAATCCCGAACATGAAACGCGCGATGTCGCTTGAGAATGCAAGCGCGCGCGCCGCCGACATCAAGTGGGTACTCGATGAAATCACTCGTCAGCAACAGGCCGGGCGCGCGCCATTCACGAACGTGGATCGTGGCCACATCGGCATGTCCGGGCATTCATTGGGCGGGCAGACTACGTTTGCCGTGATTGGTCAAACCAATCCGCTGCTGCCGACTATGGTTAGTCGGGATGATCGAATTACCGCGGCGATTGCGTTCAGCCCAAACGCGCGCACTAAGATGGCCTTGGACAAACAATATGGCAGCATCAGCATGCCGGTGTTGAGCATTACCGGCAGTAACGATGGCAGCATGCTGGATGAAGGCACGAGTCCGGAAGATCGATGGCTGCCTTATCAAACAATGCCAGGCGGAAATTTAGGTCATAAATATTTGCTGTCATTTGTCGACGGTGATCACATGGTGTTTGGCGGTCACGCCATCACGCGACGCCCTGAAACCAATCGGGACCGGCAAATTCAAGCTGGCGTAAAAGCATCTACGCTGGCGTTCTGGAAGGCAACGCTGAACGATGATAGCGCTGCAAAGAAATGGCTGGAACAGGGCGACTTTAAAGCCACGCTCGTTTCCGCTGATGTATTCGAATTCAAATAAGCGCGGGTTAAAAACGCAAGGTGAAAACATGAAAAAAATCTCGCTGGCTGGCAACGCAATTTGCCAATTTAGAACTAACCATGCCGCTCGGTTCGCATTTGGTGTGATGGCTACCGTCGGTTTGCTGCTGGCAGGGCCCTCGAATGCGCAAGTGAGTGCGCAAAGTAGTGCACAAAGTAGTGCACAAACTGGTGCACAAACTGGTGCACAAGGCGCGAAGCAAAATAGCGCAATGGGTGTAGATGATGCGCGCCATTTACTCAGTCGGGTAGGGTTCGCAGCCAGTAACGCGGACATTCAGGCGTTTGCAAAAATGACCCGTTTTGAGGCCGCTGATCAATTGGTAAGGGGTGCAACGTCGGTGGCGGTGACACCCGCGTTGCCCTGGGTGGATGATTTGCCTCTGTCGCCCGCAAAGCGACAAACCATGTCGCGCGAAGAAAACCAGGCCGAGCTGCGGCGCAATAACGAACGTACTTTCGAGCTGCGTGATTGGTGGTTTCGCGAAATGTTGAGCACGCCATCGCCACTGACCGAAAAGATGACCCTGTTCTGGCATAACCACTTTGCCACCAGCCAGCAAAAAGTTCGCTTTGCCGCCTATATCTATCGCCAAAATACATTGCTGCGCCGTAACGCGCTCGGTAACTTTGCCAACATGCTGCACGAAATGTCGCGCGATCCCGCGATGCTGATCTATCTGGACGGCGCGAATAGTCGCAAGCAGCAGCCCAATGAAAATTTCGGCCGTGAAGTGATGGAATTATTCACGCTGGGCGAGGGCAATTACACGGAAAAAGACATCAAGGAAGTGGCCCGCGCGTTCACCGGCTGGAGCATTGATCGCGAAACGGGCCAGTTCATGTTTCGTAAAGCAGCGCACGACTATGGCGATAAAACCATATTCGGCAAAACTGGTAATTTCGAGGGCGATCAAGTGCTGGACATGATTTTGAATCGTCCGGAAACGGCTCAGTTCATTACCCGTAAATTGTGGCGTGAATTTGTCTCGCCAGAACCTGATGAGAAAGAAGTAAGGCGACTCGCCTCGATTTTTCAGGCAAGCGGCTACAACATCGGCAAGCTGATGCGGCTCATATTGTCGAGCGATGCTTTTTACACGCCGGATAACCGCGCTACCTTGATTAAATCGCCGGTGGAATTTGTGGTGGGCACGCTAAAAACGTTTGATATTGATGCGCCGAATTTGAGGCCGTTTGTGCTTTCTGCGGCATTGTTGGGCCAAAACGTTTTTGCGCCGCCGAATGTAAAAGGCTGGCCAGGCGGAGAGGCGTGGATCAACACCGCAACATTGCTGGGGCGCAAGCAATTGTTGGATCGTTTGTTCCGCAACGAGGACAGAATGGAAGTGACGATGCGGGCGATGGACGATATGGCGGCGCGTATGGGCGAAGCAGGGCAGGCGTTGGGGCCGCCGGGCAAGGAGGGCCGGATGGTGCGGCAGATGGAACGCTCAATGGGCGGCATCAAGTGGAATTTGGATGCTTGGTCACAGCGCTTTGTAGAACAGCGCGGCCCAAATGCAAATAACGCGATGCAAGACATGACGCGTGTAGTGCTGGCTATTCCTCCACAAGCCGTGCCACAAACAGCTGCTCAAACGCCGGGGCTGACATTAGCCAGCGCAGCCGCTGATCCGTCTTCACCGACCATGAACAAACCCGCTGATTGGGCGCGCCGGTTGGTCGCAGACCCTGCATACCAATTGAAATAAAACGGCTTGGCTCAATACGAATTTCAAGGAGAACAACGATGAACAGGCGCAATTTTTTATCTTCGAGTTTAATCGCCGCCGGCGTGCCATTGGTGGGGCAATATCATGGCGTGTCCTGGGCTGCTCCTTCGCCGGTGTTGGCAGGTGCTGCGGCTGTCGACAGCAATATGCTCAACAACACCCCGTATAAAAATTTGCTGTTGTTGATTGAGCTAAAAGGCGCGAACGATGGGCTGAATACGGTTATTCCCTATACCGATCCTGAATATGCGAAGCTGCGGCCCCGCATCGCCATCGCCAGCGACCAAGTGATTAAAATTTCTGATCGCGAAGGTTTGCACCCCAGCCTTAATCCGCTGATGTCGCTGTGGCAAAACAACGAGCTGGCGGTGGTGCAAGGCGTGGGCTACCCGGTGCCAAATCTATCGCATTTCAGATCAATCGATATCTGGGATACGGCCTCAAAAAGTGAGGAGTATCTCGATGCGGGCTGGCTGGCGCGCACCTTCGCCGCCGCGCCCGTGCCCAGGCAATTCGCCGCCGATGGCGTGGTCGTGGGCTCCAGCAATATGGGGCCGCTATCCGGGGTCGGCGTGCGCTCAATCACGCTGGCGGATACCCAACAGTTCTTGCGTCAAGCCAAACTCGCGCAGCCGAAAGGCGATGAGCGTAACGCGGCCTTGAAACACATCATGTCCGTTGAAAACGAGATTGTTCATGCGGCGTCTAAGCTGAACACAAACTATCAATTTAAAACCGAATTCCCTAAAAGCGGATTCGGCAATCAGGTACGGACGGCCGCGCAGATGGTGGCCAGTAATGCGGGAATGGCGACGATCCGCTTGACCCTTGGCAGCTTTGACACCCACGCTGGCCAGCTCGGGACGCATGCGAATTTGCTCAAAGAGCTTGCCGAAGGGATCAGCGCTTTCAAGGCAGCGATGCTCGAACTGAATCGCTGGGATTCAACGATGGTAATGACCTATTCCGAATTTGGCCGCCGCCCCAAAGAAAATCAGAGCGGCGGCACCGACCACGGCACCGCCAGCGCCCATTTTGTTACTGGTGGCCGTGTCAATGGTGGCCTCTACGGCCAGGCGCCGCAATTAAATCGTCTGGATGGCAGCGGCAATCTCGCGTTCGCCGTGGATTTCCGCAGCCTGTACGCCTCGGTCATCGACCAATGGTGGACAGGGGATGCTACAAAAATTTTGCACGGCAGGTTCGAAAAATTACCACTACTCAAAACCTAAGCAAGCCTATTTCAAGAAGCTGTTTACATCAACCAATTTATAGCCCGGCATTTGGCTTACGAAATGATGCAGCCAGTAGTTGTGGCCTGAGCCATAGACCACCAAAATTTTATCGCCCGGCTTCGCCGCCAGGTTTAATTTGGCGAAAATTTTCGCGTTGCGCTGATACCAGCCCGCGTTCAATTCAGCACCGGGCTGGTTTTTACGGTCACCGATCGCCAGCGCGGGGTAGTAAAAACTTTCCATTTCTTCCTTCGCCCGCTGGGGTGCATTAAGCTTGATCAATAGCTCGCGCACGCTGCTGGTTTTTTGCGCCTTTTCAAACTCGGCTGTGATCCTCGTCCCCCACGCTTGACCGCCCGCCAGCAGTGCTTCCTGCTGATTCGCCTTGGCAAAGGCCTCCACCTTGTCATACGGGAAATAGTCGATAGTTTCACTTTGCTCGTCAATCGCATAAACCACTTTATGACCTAGCTGGTGCGCAAGCCGATAAGCGATCTGGGTGATTTCGTTGGCATCTGATTTCAGTGAATCAGGCGTAAATTTATCGAAATCGGTCGTCGTCATATCGGGCCTGTCCGCGGTCATTTCCACCGCGACTTTGTTTGGCTTGAATTTCGCCAAGCGGTTGGCAACGTCTACTAACTGCTTTTGTTTATCGGCGGTGAGTACGCTATCCACTTTTACGTTATTGATGTCGCGACCAGGGTTGCCCATGTGATAGGCGCCGACGATCATGACTTCAATCGGTGCCGCTGCTTTGGCGTTGGGTTGGCTGTGAAGCGCCGGAGAAAAACTGATTATTGCCAGCGCGCTGAGCACAAACGCGGAATACTTTTTGACGCCATAAATTATGTGTCGCATAAAGGTCCCTGATAGTGATTGGAAGGCATTGCCGTATGAAAACGGAATGCTCGGAATGTTTCTAGGCGCCAAGATTCTAAGGCATCCATTGCTAAGACGCAGCAATCGTCGGCTTCAGATTTACATTTCAAACCAAAAATACCTCATTTCGCACCAGCGCCCATGAATTTGGGCGAAACTTGCGCGACAATTACCCATTGAATTTATGCGAGTAATGAAATGACAATGCGCCGATTTTGGTTACTGTATGCAGCGGGTTGGGTGCCCCTAATTTTGTTTTATGCGGCGGCCACCCAGGGCGATGCCGTTTTTAAAGGTGAGTTGCAGATTTTTGATGCGCTGTTCGGTGCGGCCTGGTCGCTGGGCCCAGCTCCGTTGTTGCTGGCGCTGGTATGGCCGTTCACCGGCTGGCTGGATAAGCGTCGTAGCGGTCCCATCTCTGCAGTCATGTTTCACACCGCTGGCGCGGTGCTGTTCGTTATCACGTGGCATGCCATCATCTTTGTTATCGCCACCTATGCTTTTAGCCCAGAGAGTGCGCGCCGCGCGGCGCAAAGTTTTTTTGTGTGGCAGGCCATGTGGGGCTTGATGATGTATGCAGTGGTGGCAGGCGTGTTTCATGCGGTGCGTGCCGTCGATGCCGCGCGGATGCAGGCGATCGCCACAGCACAGGCAGAAACGCTGCTCACACGCTCTGAATTGGTCGCGCTGCGCAATAAACTCAATCCCCATTTTTTATTTAATACCCTGCATTCAATCATTGCGCTTACCCGCAAAGACGCCAAAGCGGCTGAGACCGCCTTGCTTAAATTCTCCGACATGCTCCGCTATGTGCTGGAAACTGAAAAGAGCGGCGTCGATATGGTCAAGCTGGCGGACGAGCTGCAATTTGTTCGCGATTATCTTGATTTGGAAGCGCTGCGTTTGGGTGACCGGCTAAGCATCGACTGGCAGATTGACGCCGCAGCGGAATCGCATCTGGTGCCCGCGCTCAGTGTGCAGCCGTTGGTCGAGAACAGCATCAAGCACGCCTTCAATCCGCGTAGTCAGCGCGGAAACCTAACGATCAGCGCGCGTCTCGATGTTGCCGGCCAGCAAATTGATATTGCGGTCACCGATGACGGGCCGGGTTGTGCTGAAGCGACGATGAGCCAATCCGCGGGGCTGGGCGTGCGCACGGTGGAGCGGCGTCTCAAGCTCGAATACGGTGACCGTGCCGCATTCAATATTCGTACCTCGCCAGGCGCCGGGTTTCGCGTTCACATGCTGATTCCACTGGCGGCACAATAAAAATTCAACAAACCTTTCAGTCCGCCACCGTAAATATTATTTTTGAACATAAATCATGAAAATCAAAACCGTATTCATAGCTGAAGACGAACCACTGGCCCGTGAGACGCTGCGCGATTGGGTGACGGCGCATTCCCAGCTTGCCCTGATCGGCGAGGCCGCCGATGGCGCGTCGGCGCTGCAAGGCATCAACACACTTAAGCCAGATATTGCGCTGATGGATATCCAAATGCCGGAGATGACCGGGCTTGAAGTCGTGAAGCGCCTGACCCACCTTCCCGATATCGTCTTTACCACCGCCTATGATCAATATGCAGTCACCGCGTTTGAATTGAACGCGATGGATTATTTGCTCAAACCATTTTCCCGCGAGCGCTTTGACACCGCCGTGGCGAGATTATTTGAAAGCGAAGCGAAACCATCGAGCGATGAGTTGCAGCAAACGTTAGCGCTTACCGCATCCCGCGAGCAGGCTCAACTCACGCGCGTACTCGTGCGTGATCGTGGCCGTATTTTCCCAATCTCAACGGATGAAATTGAATACCTCTAATCTGACTCGAAATACACCATGATCGCGGCCCGTGAAACGACATTTTTGGTGCGCATCGCCATCTCTGAACTCGAAGGCCGGCTCGACCCGGCCAAGTTTGTACGCGTGCATCGGTCCGCGATTGTTAATCTGGAATACGTTGAATCCATGAAAGCCGACGAGCAATCACAGCTACAGATTCATATGCGCGATGGCACGCAATTGGTCGCGAGCCGCGACGCATCAAAAATGTTGAGGGATATGTCGATATGAAATTTCATTTTCAATCCATGTCAGCAACGCGTAACGTGAAATCGGTGACCGCAATCATCTGGAGAGCCGCGCGGGTACTAGTGTTTGGCGGCATTGCCTATGGTGCGTCTATGTCTGCGTCTGCTGCTGATTCTGCCGTGGCGGACAAGCTGGCGGCCGTCGTTAATCAATACGGCGCGAGTAAAACTTTTGTGGGCGTGGCGTAAGTGCGGGAAGGCGAAAGCGTATTAACCCAACAGTCATTCGGGCTGGCCAATCGTGAGCAGAAATTGCCGCACGTGGCTGACGAGCGCTTCCGTATCGCCTCGATCACCAAACTTTTTGCCGCCACCTTGGTTATGAAGGCAGTCGATGAGGGCTTGGTCAAGCTTGATGAAAGTGTTAGCGCATACGGCACCGAGCTGGCCGTAGATAACGTTCGGCAAATCACGCCCGGCAAATCACGCTTCGACAACTATTGCAGCACACGTCAGGTCTGCCCGAACCCGCAGGCGAGGGCGTAAAGGATGATGAAATCGGATCGTTTTATCTGACCAAAAACACGAAGTACGCCGACCCAAAATTTGTGATTCGCGAACGCATGAAAGGCGCGCTGCTGTTCACGCCCGGCTCAAAATTCAAATACAACAACGGTGACTATTTAGTGGTGCAGCGCGTGCTGGAGAAGGCGTATAAAGAACCGTTCGCGGAGATTCTCGCGCTTAAAATTGCGAATCCGCTTGGCTTGAAAAATACCGGGATGCTCAGCAACGATAATCGCCAACTTAAAGTTAGCAAGCTGCCGCGCGCGATGTTAAAAGGTTATGAGCTAGCGGAGGAAAAAATCGTGCCGGAACCCAACATCGCGATTGAGAATTTCGGCGCAGCGGGTGCAATGTATTCGAACGCCAGCGATCTGGCCAAATTTGGCCTCGCGCTCTCAAGCGGTAAATTGCTCTCGGCAGAATCTACCCAGATCATGCTGACCGGCGATAGCAAGCTTGGCTATCTCGCGCTTGGTGCCTGGGTATTTCCGCTGCAACTGGACAACGCGAAGGCCGCGTCAAATCTGTCAAGCCCAGCCCGCGCCCAAAATGCTTTAGCGCGAAGGCGAAATCGGCACCTTCAAATTATCACTGATGGTCGATACCGCACGGCCCCGTGTCATCCTGCTAATGACAAATCAATCGCCCAATCCGATTGGCGCGGTGTGGATGAAAGTCGGCCTGATGTATGACTTATTGAAGGCTTGGTATCAGACGGAATAGGCGGCGGATCTTTGCAGGTTAATTTTGTTGAACGGCGGGCGCAGCCTGCTTTGAGAGCAGGTCACAAAACGCTCCAAAGTTCTCGACATCCATTTTTTTTGGCATCCGCGCCTGCGGCTGACACCGCGGATGCTGGCTAGCCTCATGGCGCTGGCAATGCGTTTGCGGCTGATTACAATGCCCTGATCGGCTAACTCCACGCGGATACACGGCATACCGTAAGTAGCGTCGCTCTTGACATGAGCCGCTTCAATTTGCGCCAATAGCGTGACATTGGCGGCAGCACGTTTGCTCAGCACACGGCCGCACCTGTCGTAGTAACCGCCGGCCGAGACTTTGAGGTATTTGCACATGGCGTGGACAGGTAGTTCCGCCTGGTTGGCTGCCATCAGCGTGTAAACGCGGTGGGCGTCTGTTCGCTTCTGCCCGCAAACCAGGCCGCAGCCTTTGCCAAGATGTCTCTTTCGAGCTTGATTTGGCGGTTCTCTTTGCGCAGCGCTAGCAGCTCTGCGCGTTCGCTGTCATGCAGCGCAGCTGGCAAACTGGCCAGCGATGGTGTACCCGGGCGGGCTATCCTGGCCCAGCTCAGGATGCTGGTTTCGTGGCAGCCAAACTCTTTGGCCAGCTCGTTTGGGCGACGACCGCAAGCGACGAGTTCGACCATCTGCTGGCGGAACTCTGGCGGATAGAGTGATTTAGGATTGCGGTGGTGTCTCATCTGGACTCCCTCTTGACTTGACGATAAGGCGTCCGTGAAATCGGGTCAACTCCAGTTACGACTAGCTCGAATGACGTAGCAAAGTGGGTTGGTACCGTGGATACAAATTGAGTCGTAGCGCACCTTGTTTGGGCGCCCCTTGAATTCATTTAGTAAAGGGGGTAAGGCGGATTAAACGGGTAAGGATCGTATTTTTCAAAGGTCCCCATCCAGCTTGCCGTTCCAGCCACTTTTGCTCTGAAACGCCCGCTAATAAAGGAGTTTTGCAGAAAATAATCTTGGCTTCCGTACTCTCATACGCAATATGCGTACAGCATATAAATGAACGCTGACAGCAGCATAGCCACAAATATATGCTGTCTGCATATCGCATATGATCGGCTGAACAAAATGAAATCTCCACCAAAATCAGACGCTTCCGGCGTATCAAGGCGGGGCAGTATTGGACAGTGGGCACCCAAGCCGCAGGATGTTGTCGTTGCGCTAAAGCTCCTCGTGCTGCGAGGGCAATGGCTGCCGTATGCGGAGCTCGGCAAACAGCTGAGGCGATCCCAGTGTGAAGCTCACGCGGCGGTCAAACGGCTATTGGTCGCAAAGCTGGTCACGAATATCAAAGGCGAAATCCGTCCTATTAACGTGGCCCTGAAGCTTTTCATCTACCACGGCGCGCCTTATGCATTTCCGCCTGTTCGAGGGAAATGACGATTGGCTTTCCAACGGCGTACGGCATGAGTCCGCTCAAAGAGAAGGTGCTGTTCGCAGACGAAAACCGACCCGTCTGGCCAAGTGCGGAAGGCACCACGCGCGGCATGACGTTGCTGCCGCTATATGAAAAAGCCCCCTTGGCTGCGCTGGAGGATCGAGCGCTAAATGAAATATTGGCGCTACTCGATGCCTTACGTATTGGCGCGGCGCGCGAGAGGCAGTTCGCGATGGATATGCTCGAAGAACGTTTTCGTTAACCACCCAACCACCCAACTACCCAAGCGCCGCGACAATCATCGCCACCATGATGCCCAATAGCGCAGACCAAAAGAATCTCGCCCATGCGCCGCGAAGACCTTGACGAATTTGTGACGCTCTACAATCCTGCAAACCGTCATCAGCGAAATGCAAGTTGGAGCGCCGACAATCCCGCGCCCTGCTGGCGCGCCTACGAATACGGTGAGCTGATTGCGCGTGACAAGGCGAGCCTAGATATATTTTGGCTTAAAGACGACAGTCTCGCGGATTCCGACAACTTGCCGCCACCGGATGTGATCGCGCAGGAAATAGTCGAATACCTTGAAGCCGCGTTGGAACAGTTTCGATTGATCGCCGGCGATTTGGGTGTCGGCGCGCTGAGAGACAATCGGTGAACTTAAATTTAAGTATTCATTAAGACAAGTTGATTTATTAAAATTCAGCTTTGAAACAAGGCTGGTTTTAATTCCAGCGCGTGGGCCGGCGCGGCTCGGCATTGAGGTTGGACAGTAATAATGTAAGCACCACAAAGCCCGCGCCCAGCTTGCGTTTTCAGCCATTTATGCTCTGAAAGCTTCGCCAGTGCTAGAGTGTTCCTTGCTGTCCATAGATTTGGCATGACCACGCTTCATGGACAGCCTTAAATTGTTGGCGTGCAAAAAGTCCGCCCCTTTGTATTGGCTAAAGTAGCCATTTCCTCACACGCGGAATCTAAAAAAAACTGCTGACGGGCTAGTCCTACGTTTTCATTAAGCTTGCGCCGACAACTTTTTCGCGTGAGCTTGGGCACTCTTACACTTTCAACGGAGGGTGTCACGATGAATCACAACAATGAGCAGCCGCGGGAAACCCTGTGGCGTCTACTGAAAGATATTCGGTTTGGGATGTTTACCACGCGCCATCAAAATGGTCACTTGCATTCGCGACCGATGACGACGCAAAACCGCAGCATCGAGAGTGACGATTCGCTGTGGTTTTTTATGTCGCGCAAAGGTGACCCGGTCGCCGATGTGATGGCAGATAGCCGCGTAAATATTGTTTATGCCGATCCCGGTAGCGATGTGTACGTCTCTGTTTCGGGCGAGGCGATGGTGGTTGAAGATATGGCTAAAAAAACCGCGCTGTGGAATACGTTTGCTGCGGCCTGGTTTCCCGGCGGGGTGGATGATCCCGATCTAGCGCTGGTGCAGATCAAAGTGATTCACGCGCACTACTGGGACGTGAAGGAAAGCAAGATCGTTCAGCTATATCAAATGGCTAAAGCGGCATTCACGGGCGAGCCGCCGAAGAGCTTGGGCGAAACCGGCGAAATTCGCATGCGCGCTGACTAATATTTTGACCTTGTTGCAGGCTTTAAAACCAAGTAAAAAATCGGCGGAGATTTAATTTCCGCCTTTTTTTTTACAACTATTTTTTCTCTGCTGGCAAAGCGCGCTGTGGATAAATTGGTGCGCTGTGTATAAAAAAACCTTAGGGAGTGCGAAATTTAATTTCGCACTCCCTACATGCAACCCACCACGCAAACCACCACATGCTGCAATTACGGTGCGAACACAATCTCAACCCGGCGGTTCAGCTGACGACCGGCTGCAGTATCGTTGTTTGCGACGGGTTTATCTTTACCGTGCGCGCGAGTGGTCAAGCGATCAGCCGGAACTCCCAAACTTACCAGCGCAGTCATGACTGAGCTGGCGCGGCGCTCTGACAGCGTGTAATTGGCATTCGCCGAGCCCACGCTGTCGGTGTAGCCTTCAATCGTCGCAGCGCGTTGCGGATTGGTTTTAAACACTTCAGCGAGTTTTAAAATGCTGCTGTTGCTGGTCGTCAATAATTTTGAATCGCCGGTATTAAACAGCACGTCACCCAGCGTCACCACCATGCCGCGATCGGTTTTCTTGGCGTTTAGCTCGTTCAATTGCATTTCAAGATTGGCCACCATCGCAGCACTGTTTGCCGCATTGGCTTGTTCCCGTGCCGCTAAATTTGCAGCAGCCGCAGCATTTGCTTTGGCATCCGCCGCGACGGCAGCATTTGCGTTCGCAATTTCGGTGGCTCGCATGGCGTCTTGTTGTGCAACTGACAATTGACGTTTGGCGACTTCGGCTTCGATAGTGCGTGATTCGAGTCGCATCCGGTCACGCTCGGCGGCGGCGCTGGCGACAATTGCCTGCGCGGCCTTGCTGGATGCGGTTTCTTGCGCAATCGTAACCCGCTGACCGGCCATATAGGCCAGGTGATTAATGTTGGTGGTGCCGACGCCATCGGTCCATGCTTTATCGGCAACGCGCAATGATTCTCCCGCTTTCGACAATTCATCCGGGGCCAGGGCCACCACTTGCGAATCGCCCTGTGCCTGATTAAATCGGCTACGCGCTTGATCCAAGGCAACGTTACGGTCCGGCATCGAGCTGCAAGCGCCCAAGATGATTGAAAGCGTTGTTAGTGTTACACCGCCGACTAGCGCGCGTGGCAGAGTGGCCATAGCGGAAGGCGGCTTGCTGCTATGGTTATCCGTCATTAATTTTGTTACGTCTTTTGTCGCGTTTTTCATATTAAAACTCCTGATGTCTAGCGGGTAATTTTGCGATTGATTTCTTCGCGCAATACGCGCGCAGCTTCTTGCGATTCCTGTGCGGCTTTGCGTGAACGCGTCGACTGCGCATGTAGCTCCGCGACTTGTGCATCGATCTCGGCTTCTTCGGCTAGCTGCCGTGCACGTTCAAAATCCTTGTTGGTCACCGCTTGTCTTGCGCTGCTGAGTTTGGCAACCGCGATTTGCAGCTCGCCCGCTGCGCTTTCACTGGTGCTGCTGGTGCTCGCGCGCTGCACGGCAGACTCTGCCACCGCCATTTGCTCCGTATACACTGGCGTGGTTGCGCATCCGGCCAAGCCGCCTAAAAGTGCGGTGGCCGCGATAACTAAAGACGCCGGTGTCATTTTCTGCTTGCGTGCTGAGGTCTTGGGCTGACCTGAAGTTAATGTAGGGTTAGACATATTTGTTCCTTTGATAATGATTCGATTTTAGTGCCGTACAAATCGACGAAGCGGGTCTGCGGAAAATGAAGCGTGCGCAACACCGCACCGCAGACCCTTGATGCAATAGCGTTATTTGAGCTTCTTTTTCAAATCAGATTTCAAATCGCCCAGCCCGGCTTGCGCTTTGCCGACGGCGTTCTCGATATTGCCTTTGGCTTGAAGGCGGTCATTGCCGACCAACTTGCCAGCCACTTCTTTGGCTTTGCCTTCGATTTGCTTTACACGGCCTTTAACTTGATCTTTATTCATGGAAATCTCCTGTTAATTTAGATTGATGGATGTTGATACGGGTGATCGGTTACGGATTGCGCTACTCCCCGCCAGCAACAGCATGTGTGTGCATGGTCTGGTTGGTTTTGAAATTTGCTGCCTTGGTTTTAAATCGTAAATTTGCAGGGCGCGGCGGCTGATCGACATATTGTTCAGGCTCGCGAAGTGCGTGGAACGGATCGGATTTATGGTTGTCCGACAGCAGGCGATTAAATTCTAGCTTGACCACGGCATAACATTCACATACGGCGGCCTCCAAGCCCTGACGGTCGAGTATTTCGATTCGACCGCGGCTATAGCGGATAAGCTTCGCCCGCTGTAAATTTCCCGCCGCAGCGGTTACGCCTTCGCGTCTCACCCCAAGCGTATTGGCGAGCAGCTCCTGAGTCATCACCATCGAATCGGTCGGCAAGCGGTCTAAGCTGAACAACAGCCGACGGCATAACTGTTGCTCCAGGGAATGGTGGCGATTGCAAACCGCCATCTGCGTCATTTGCGTCATCAACGCTTGGGTGTATCGCAACAGCAGCCGAAATAATGGCCCCGCACAATCAAACTCTTGTTTGAGCAGCTGCACTTTAAGCCGGTAGCCCAAACCCGCGCTCTGCACCACGGCGCGGCTAGGCGTGGTCTCGCCGCCCATAAACGTTGAAATGCCGAGTATTCCCTCGTTGCCGACCGCCGCAATTTCCGTGGATGCGCCGTCTGCCA
Organism: Burkholderiales bacterium; assembly: GCA_025359285.1. Taxonomy (GTDB): domain Bacteria; phylum Pseudomonadota; class Gammaproteobacteria; order Burkholderiales; family Usitatibacteraceae; genus UKL13-2. The sequence continues at coordinate 1,117 of JANYGV010000012.1, read as the reverse complement.
ACACATACAAAAGCGAGACGATTGAGGTGGTGGGAAAAAATACATATTGAAGCCGACCGCCTGACTCATAAAGAACATCACCCAACGGCATTTCTACTAATTCCAGATGAGGCAGTAAGCGATTGAAGTCCGCCTGCGGCAGTGCGCCCAACAAATGGTTTTGCGTGGGGCTGCTTTCTTCTTTCAGTTTGGAATGTGCATAGTGTGGCAATGTCCGCACAGACTCTCCATCAGACATCGCGTTGACCATCGCGCTCACACATGACGGCGACATTTTCGTCGCGGTGTGCTCAGTCGGATGGAGCGCCGCCGCTACATGCTTGGCTTGCGTGACGCTTTTTGTTCCGTTGATAAGTTCGAGCTGGAATCGTGGTGCCCGCCGGGACTGTAAGCGCGACGCGGGGATGGCGCAGCTCGCGGCGAGCGATTTGCAAAATTCGTCTGTGAATCCCGCGGTGGATGATTCACGATTCTTGACTGCAATTGAACGTTTCATGATGGCCCTGAATGCGTTTCGACCATCTTATTATTGAGTAAGCATCCAAGCAAAATGAGCGGCAAAGCGAGAGTTTTGTTGTGAGCGAATGCCTACAAAAATGGTTGTGCGCCTACATGACCCACCGCCGCTATCGCTTTTGCCAACACCGCTGCCAACACCAACTAACGCTATGCGCGTTTGATAGCGACCTCCACCAAATGCTCTTGCCGATCATCGCGCATGACAACTGTAAAATCTCGCTGCACAATGCCATCAACTGTAATTTTCGCCTCTTGCATCTCGCCAATCAGTTTGGGCAGAACCACGATGTTGATGGTGTAAGTGGTTTCGCGGTAGCGGTAGAGCAGCTTGAAACCGCCCCAGTCAGCGGGCAGGCAGGGTGCCAGGCGCAATTTATTAGCCTCGACCGTGACGCCAAGCAACGATTCAAGAATCAGGCGATACATCCAGCCCGCAGAGCCGGTGTACCAGGTCCAGCCGCCGCGACCCGTGTGCGGAGCCACACCATAAACATCGGCGGCAATCACATAGGGCTCGACTTTATAGGTTGCCACGTCGTCCGCTGTTTTTGCATGATTGATCGGATTAATCATGTTGAATAATTCCCAAGCCCGGGCG
>JANYGV010000145.1 GCA_025359285.1 Burkholderiales bacterium | reverse complement strand
CTATCCATGCCCGACACGAATTCATCCGCGCCGCTAGTTGAAATTGACAACGTCAATTTTTCCTATGGCAAACGCGCTATTTTAAAGGGCATCAGTCTTTCTGTGCCGCAAGGCAAAGTCGTCGCCATCATGGGCGGATCGGGCTGCGGAAAAACAACGCTGCTGCGCCTTATCGGTGGCCAGTTGACCGCGTCCAGCGGCGCGGTGCGCGTGGGCGGCCTGGATGTAGGCAAATTAGACCGAGATGGCCTTTACGAGATGCGCCGCAAGATGGGCATGTTGTTCCAGTTTGGCGCCTTATTTACAGACATGGACGTGTTTGAGAACATCGCCTTCCAGCTGCGCGAACATACCGATCTGCCGGAAGAAATGATTCGCGATCTGGTGCTGATGAAATTAAACGCGGTCGGCCTGCGTGGCACTTCAAAACTTTTCCCGTCCGAATTGTCCGGCGGAATGGCGCGCCGTGTGGCGCTGGCACGTGCCGTGGCGCTTGACCCAATGTTGATCATGTATGACGAACCGTTTGCGGGTCTTGATCCGATTTCACTTGCGGTGGTTGGCCAGACGATTCGTAAATTGAATGACGCGCTCGGCGGCACCTCCATCGTCGTCACACACGATGTGATGGAGTCACTACAAATTGTCGATTATTTGTATTTCATTTCAGATGGCAGCATCGTTGGTCAGGGCACGCCAGATGAAATCCGCGCTTCGACCGAACCGTATGTCCGGCAGTTTGTACATTCAGAAATGGACGGCCCGGTGCCGTTTCATTACCCGGCTGCGCCATATGCAGATGAGTTGGGTCTGGTTTCCTTGAAGTCATCTGATTGTTGATTTACTAAATAAATTTCATGCAGAAAATCTTAAATATTATTCGTGGGCTGGGCAATCGAACCATCGAATTTCTGTGGCGCTTTGGTGCCATGGTGCGGTTTTCGGGGTTGATATTGCTGCATTCGGGCATGAGTTTCCGCCGCATCAGTCTCACCATTCGAGAGATTTATTTTTCGGGCGTGATGTCGCTTGTCATCATTATGGTGTCGGGCTTGTTTGTCGGCATGGTGCTGGCCTTGCAGGGCTACGAAACGCTGCAAAACTACGGCGCCCAAGAGCAAATGGGCGTATTGACCGCGTTGTCGCTGGTGCGTGAACTTGGTCCGGTGGTCTCTGCATTGTTGTTTGCCAGCCGCGCGGGTTCAGCGATTACGGCAGGCATTGGCCTGATGAAGGCCACGGAACAGCTAAAAGCCATGGATATGATGGCGGTCGATCCGATTGCACGCGTCGTCGCGCCCCGCTTCTGGGCGGGTGTTTTTTCCATGCCCTTGCTGGCCGCCCTGTTTTCTTTCAGCGGCATTTTGGGAGGTTATTTAGTAGCTGTGCTGCTGACCGGCATTGACGCCGGGGTGTTCTGGGGCAATATGCAAGCCGCCGTGGACGTGCGCTACGATATCGTTAATGGTGTGATCAAATCTATTATTTTCGGGATTGCGATTTCGATCATTGCCACTTATGAAGGCTTCGACGCGGAGCCCACCGCCGAGGGTGTTTCGGCGGCAACCACCCGAACTGTGGTAACTGCCGCGCTGTCGGTGCTGGCGCTCGATTTCATGCTCACGGCATTCATGCTGCGCACCGCACCCTAGCAAACCCAAACCATTGATGTGCTGTTGAAGAGAGAGTAAATATGGAACGAAAAACATATGATTTATGGGTCGGTCTTTTTGTCATTGCTGGCTTTCTGGCGCTGCTGTTCTTGGGCTTTCAGGTCGGCGGCTATTCCGAAGAGCGTTCAACCAAAACCTACAACGTAGAAGCGCGATTTGAGAACATCGGCGGGCTGAAAATGAAAGCACCGGTCAAAAGCGCGGGCGTGTTAGTAGGTCGCGTGAACGATATTCATTTTGACAACAAAAAATTCCAGGCCGTCGTCACCTTGGCGTTGGATACTCGCTATCAGTTTCCAAAAGATACCACCGCCTCGATTCTGACCTCTGGCTTGCTTGGCGAAGTATTCATTGGCTTTGATGCTGGAGGGGATGAAAAGAACCTGGTCCAAGGCGACAATATCAAGCTCACCCAGTCGGCGGTGGTGTTAGAACGTTTGATCAGTCAGTTCATGTTTGGCAAGGCAGCCGAAGGCACCGACAAGAAGTAAAGTGCGAAAGTGAACGCTAACACTGCCGTCATGGTTCATCAAGCCTATGTTTTTAGTGTCCTGCCGCTACCCCTTTTTACCTGTCAGTAAACTTTTTCCCTTACGTTTCGTTATTACGGCTGCATCACTTTCGATGCATGTGTTCAATTTCAGGAAAGCTTAAAAATATGTTGAAGAAAATTTTTACGGCAGTGGCGATTGCAGCGACTTTTGCACTCTCGTTTGCCAGCTTCAATGCCCACGCCGAGGATGCGGCCGATGAGGTCATTCGTAAAAACGTGAATGACGTACTCGCAGCGCTTAAATCGGACAAGGATTTGCAGTCCGGTGACATCAAAAAAATCGAGAAGCTGGCCGAAGAAAAAATTCTGCCTTATTTCAATTTTCCGCACATGACGCAGTTGGCGGTGGGTCGTAATTGGCGCGATGCAAATGACGCACAAAAAACCTCGTTAACGGATCAATTTCGCACGCTGTTATTGCGGACCTATTCATCCACGCTGTCGCAATATCGTAATCAGACGATTGATGTAAAACCGTTGAAAACAGCGGCTGCCGATACCGAAGTTGTCGTCAAAACGGCGGTAATTCAGTCGGGTGGCCAGCCGATTCCCATCGATTACAGCATGGAGAAGACGCCCACCGGTTGGAAAGTTTTTGATGTGCTGATTGACGGCGTATCGCTGGTCACCAATTACCGCAGCTCGTTCAACACGGAAATCAAAGCCAGCGGCGTAGACGGCCTTATCAAATCCTTGACAGATCGTAACCTGAAGAATGCCAGCAAAAAATAAACAGCCGCTAGTGGTATTCGACCATTCGAGTAAGGTGGTCGGGGAAACGCTCATGTTGGCGGGGGCCTTGAACCTCGCCAACATGCCACGTCTGCTCGCCGAGACCGCCGCCTATGTCGCCCAGCCGACGCTGCCCGCCGCGCTGGTGATTGATTTCGCTGAAGTGACCGATGTTGACTCATCCGGCGTGGCTTTGTTGCTGCACTGGCGACGCGAGGCAACGCGGCTCGGCAAACCGCTTCGGTATGTGCATCTACCGTCTAACCTGGCCTCGCTAGCCGAGTTGTATAGCGTCGATGACATGATTCATTGCCCGATGCAAAAACAATCTGCAGACGTTGCCAGCGCGCCAAGCGCGTAGCCTGGTAGCACAAAGAACTAAAAGAACCAAAGTACGCAACAGGGCAAAACGAGCACCGCAAGCATAAACACAATCGCCAATAGCGCAGCATTGCCAAAGAATAATGTATGGCCAATTGTTTGCAAATGATTGGCGTGCAATGCGGCGCAACACCCGCACAAAACCCCCAAAAGCCGAGAATTCAAAAATAGCGCTGACGGCATGCGCAGCACACACATACAGCGCACATAACGCACGGCACACACCAGCAATATAGATTAGCCATCCAAGACTAAGCGACCCAAGTTCCAGCCATGACAATCGCCATTGATGTTGAGGGCGTAGAAAAACGCTACGCCTCTTTTACCGCCCTTGCAGGCGTATCGCTGCGCGTCGAAGAGGGCGAATTTTTCGCGTTGCTCGGGCCCAACGGCGCGGGCAAAACCACGCTTATTTCCTGTCTAGCGGGCCTGACTCGCGCCAATGCGGGCAGTTTGCGGGTAATGGGCCACGATGTGGTGACCGATTATCAGGCAGCACGTTTGGCGCTCGGCATCGTTCCGCAGGAAATCGTATTCGACCCATTTTTCTCGGTTCGCGAGACGCTGCGATTTCAAGCAGGTTATTTTGGCATCGCTCGCACGGCGGCTCTGGATGCGTGGATAGATGAACTGCTCGCCAAACTTTCCTTGACCGATAAAGCCGACAAAAATATGCGTCAGCTTTCGGGCGGCATGAAGCGTCGGGTGCTGGTGGCGCAGGCGCTGGTGCACCGACCGCCGGTAATCGTGCTGGACGAGCCAACGGCGGGCGTTGATGTGGAATTGCGGCAGACCTTGTGGAGTTTTATTCGCGAGTTAAATGCGCAAGGGCATACTATTTTGCTGACCACACATTATCTGGAAGAGGCTCAACAGCTCTGCTCACGGATCGCGATGATGAAGCAAGGCCGGATTGTGGCGCTCGATACAACAGAGCATTTGCTCAACGCATTTTCGGAGCGCGTATTGCGCGTGAAGTTGGAGCGCGATTTGCCCGACACGCTGGTGCCGTTAAGGTCAAAGCAACAAGGAGCGTGGCATCAATTCGAAATCCACGATTACAGCGAGGTCGAATCGCTGCTCGCACGCCTGCGCGAATCGGGCGCGGTGATTTCAAACCTTGAAGTGACCGAGCCGGAGCTGGAAGCCGTGTTTGTCAAAATCATGCACCAAGACCAAGGTCAGGATCAGGATCAGGGGGCAACGCGATGATTGGCTTCCAAACCTTGCTGCGTAAAGAAATTCTCAGGTTTTGGAAGGTTGCGTTCCAGACCGTTGCCGCCCCGGTACTCACCTCTCTTTTGTATCTGCTCATTTTTGCGCACGTGATGTCCGGGTCAAATGCCGCCTTTCCCGGGGTGACCTACGAGCAATTTTTGATTCCTGGTTTAGCGATGATGACCATGCTGCAAAACGCGTTTGCCAATACCTCGTCGTCGCTGATTCAATCCAAAATAACCGGCAATATCCTGTTCATTCTGCTGCCGCCGTTATCGCACTGGAATTTTTATTTCGCGTATGTCATTGCCGCGACCGTGCGTGGTCTTACGGTCGGGCTGGGGGTGTTTCTGGTCGGCGTGTTCATGACGCACATCCCCGTTCATAACGTCGCTTGGGTGCTGGCTTTCGCGTTTCTGGGCAGCGCCATGTTGGCGGCTCTTGGTATTATTGCGGGGTTGTGGGCGGACAAGTTTGATCAAATCGCCGCCTTCCAGAATTTCATCATCATGCCGCTGACGTTTTTGTCCGGGGTGTTTTATTCGATCAAATCGCTGCCTGGTTTTTGGCAAACGCTATCGCACCTAAACCCGTTTTTCTACATGATTGACGGATTCCGCTACGGCTTTTTCGGCACCTCGGATGTGCCCATCTGGCTGTCGTTTTCCGCCGCGCTCGGCGCATTTGCCGGCCTCTCGGCGGGTGCCGTGTGGCTGTTAAAATCGGGCTACAAGTTACGGCAATAATGAAGCGCCAATGCCGTAGCATCAATGATGTCGCCCGACTGACGTAACGTCAGCAGTGTAGTGCCAACAACGATTGAGAATATTATGGTTACTCCCAAACAGATTGAAGGTTATTTAAGCGCGACACTGGATTGTGATCATCTGGCCGTCGATGGTGATGGCGCTCACTTTCAGGCCGTCATCGTCAGCACCGCGTTTGAAGGAAAATCGCGCGTTCAGCGCCACCAGGTCGTTTACGGCGCGCTGGGTGATCGGATGCGCGAAGAAATTCACGCGCTATCCATGCAAACCTTGACGCCTGCTGAATACCAGACCCAGCAAGCGCGCTTGCCCCAATGCTAGTGTGATTCCACGCGCATGATTACCATCGCCTTATCCAAGGGCCGAATTTTCGACGATACCCTGCCGCTATTGAACGCGGCCGGTATCACGCCGCTGGATGATCCTGAAAAATCGCGCAAGCTCATTCTTGACACCAATCGCGCGGATGTAAAACTGGTGATCGTCAGGGCATCTGATGTGCCGACTTATGTGCAATACGGTGCGGCCGATTTGGGGGTGGCAGGTAAAGACGTGCTGCTGGAATCGGATTGCATGGGCTTATATCAGCCGCTGGACCTGCAAATCGGCAAATGCCGGATGATGGTTGCCGTCCGCGACGGGTTCGACTACGCAGCGGTGGTGAAAAGTGGTGCGCGGCTGAATGTGGCCACAAAATATGTGCAAATCGCGCGCGAACACTTTGCCCAAAAAGGTATGCACGTTAATTTGATTAAGCTTTATGGCTCGATGGAATTAGCGCCCTTAACCGGGTTGGCCGATGCGATCGTTGACGTGGTTTCTACCGGCAATACGTTAAAAGCCAATAAATTAATAGCGGTTGAGGAAATTATGCCGATTTCAAGTCGTCTCGTTGTTAATCGGGCCGCGTTGAAATTGAAGCGTGACGAGATCCAGCCGATGATTGAGGCGTTTGAAAAAGCCATTTCTTAAATTCAAAACCCAGTATAGACGAGACGTTTCGGGCATAAATAGCTCAAAATGCGCGTCAATACTGGTGATCTAATTTAATTTCACCATGTTCACGATTCAAAAATTAAGTACCACCGACGCCCACTTCGAAGCCGATCTTGGCAAGCTGCTTGCCTTCGAATCAGCGCAAGATCCTAAAGTAGAAATTATTTCGCGCGATATTTTGGCGCGCGTCAGAACCGAAGGCGATGCCGCCTTGCTGGATACCACGGCCCGCTTTGACCGTTGGACACCCGCATCAGCCGCCGCACTTGAAATCAGCCAGCATGATCTGAAGTCGGCGCTGGCCACATTGCCCGCTGATGTCCGGGCCGCACTCGCCACGGCCGCCGCACGTATCCGCACTTACCACGAGCATCAGCTTCAGCCTTCATGGCAATACACCGAAGCCGATGGCACCGTGTTGGGCCAGCAAATTACCGCGCTGGATCGCGCCGGACTCTATGTACCGGGCGGCAAGGCAGCGTATCCCAGCTCGGTGTTGATGAACGCCGTGGCCGCCAAAGTAGCGGGCGTTGGTGAACTCATTATGGTCACCCCGACCCCGGATGGCGTGGTCAACCAAACCGTGCTGGCCGCGGCGGCGCTGGCGGGTGTGGATCGGGTGTTTCGCATCGGCGGCGCGCAGGCCATTGGTGCGCTGGCGTTTGGCACGGCGACCGTGCCGTCAGTCGATAAAATCGTGGGTCCCGGTAATGCATTCGTGGCCGCCGCAAAGCGATTCGTATTTGGCCAAGTTGGCATCGATATGGTGGCTGGACCATCGGAAATCCTGGTGATTGCGGATGGCAAAACCAATCCTGACTGGGTGGCGATGGATTTATTTTCGCAAGCAGAGCACGACGAAATTGCCCAATCCATTTTGCTGTGTCCCGATGCCGCCTACATTGACCGGGTCGCGGCCAGTATGGATAAATTGCTCGCCGCCATGCCGCGCGCCAGTATTATTCGCGCGTCCCTGTCCAACCGCGGCGCATTAATTCAGGTGCGCGATCTGGATGAAGCGTGCGAGATTTCGAATCGGATCGCGCCGGAACATCTGGAACTGTCGGTTACTGATCCCGAATCCCTGCGTCCGAAAATTCGCCACGCGGGGGCCATTTTTATGGGCCAATTTTCCTCCGAATCGTTGGGTGATTATTGCGCCGGGCCGAATCATGTACTGCCGACGTCGCGAACCGCGCGCTTCTCTTCGCCGCTGGGCGTTTATGATTTCCAAAAGCGCTCATCCATCGTCCATGTCTCGCGCGATGGCGCACAAACACTGGGGCGCGTCGCCGCCACACTGGCGCGCGCGGAAGGGCTGGAAGCGCATGCGCAATCCGCCGATTTTAGATGTTCATAAATTCAGATTTTCATAAACGCCAGTCGTCATCCCCCATGGAACCCAGCGATATTATTCGCGCCGAAATCTCCGCCTTATCTGCCTATCACGTGCAGCACAGCGCGGGGCTGATTAAACTCGACGCGATGGAAAACCCCTATCGTTTTCCATCAAGCCTCCAAGATGCCCTACTGGCGCGGCTTGCCACGGCATCGCTGAATCGCTACCCGAGTGCCGATGCGCCCGACTTAAAAGCCGCTATTCGTCACGCCATGAATATTCCGAATGAGCTGGATATTCTGCTCGGCAATGGGTCGGACGAAATTATTCAAATCATTGCGATGGCGTTGGCCAAGCCAGGCGCCACGTTGCTATCGGTCGAGCCCGCATTTGTGATGTTCAAAATGATCGCAACTTTTTGCGGCTTGAATTATGTGGGCGTGCCGCTCACCACCGATTTTGAAATTGATGTTGAAGCAATGTTGGTCGCGATTCAACGCGACCATCCTGCGGTGACGTTCATCGCCTATCCGAATAACCCCACCGGCAATTTATTCAGCCGCGATGCGATCGCCCGCATCATTAGTGCCTGCGAACAACATCACGGTCTGGTGGTGGTAGACGAGGCCTATTTCGCCTTCTCCAGCGAATCGTTTTTGCCCGACATCGTCCATTATCCGAATGTTGTTTTAATGCGTACCGTATCAAAGCTGGGGCTCGCAGGCGCACGCTTGGGCATGCTCATCGGCGATCGCCGTTGGCTGCAGGAATTCGATAAATTACGCCTGCCGTACAACATCAACATCCTCACGCAAACCGCCGTCACGTTTGCGATGGCACATTACGACGCATTACTGGCTCAAGCCCGATTAATCACTGACGAGCGCACGCGGCTGGCCGCGGCATTGAGCGCGCTACCAGGCATTCATGTATTCCCGTCACAAGCGAATTTTTTGCTGATTCGTGTCGACGACGCGACCCGTGTTTTTTCCACCTTTGTCTCGCGTAAAATCCTAGTGAAGAATCCCAGTCAGTCGCATTCCTTGTTATCGAATACCCTCAGGCTCACCGTCGGTACGCCCGACGAAAACGATGCAATGATTTCTGCTTTGCAGGCAACCCCCGGAATTTAAAGCCATGAGAACCGCCGACATCACCCGCAATACCAACGAGACGCAAATTCGCGCTTTCGTGAATCTGGATGGCAAAGGCGTTTCCAAACTTGATTCGGGCATCCCGTTTCTGGATCACATGATTGATCAGATCGCGCGCCACGGCATGATCGACATTGAGCTGAACGCGACCGGCGATTTGCATATCGACGCGCATCACACCGTTGAAGATGTTGGCATTACGCTGGGTCAGGCGGTCGCGAAAGCGGTCGGCGACAAAATGGGCGTCGTGCGCTACGGTCATGCTTATGTGCCGCTGGATGAGGCGCTGTCGCGGGTGGTGATTGATCTGTCGGGCCGCCCTGGTTTGAGTTTTAACGTCAATTTCACGCGCGCCCGCGTCGGTGAATTTGATGTTGATCTCTTTATTGAGTTCTTTCAGGGCTTTGTGAATCACGCTCTGGCCACCGTGCATATCGACAATATTCGCGGCGTCAATTCGCATCATCAAGCTGAGACTATCTTCAAGGCGTTTGGCCGTGCGCTGCGCATGGCCTGCGCGCTCGATCCGCGCGCGGCAGGGATACTGCCGTCGACCAAGGGCTCACTTTAAAGCCAAACGAATGGCAAACGAATTTTCTAAATTGCATTAAAACGCCAATACTGGCGCGCGTTTCGAGGCATTTATGGCCTGAAATGCCCGCCAGTACTGGATGTTGATACCAGCTAATATTCCACTGCTGTACCCACATCCTTATGAAAAAACTCGTCGTCGTTGATTACGGAATGGGCAATCTGCGTTCGGTCGCGAAGGCGTTTGAATTCGTGGTGCGCGAGCGCGGACTGGCGTTTGAGGTGTCGATTTCCGGGTCGCCGCAGGCGGTGCGCGACGCGGATCGGGTGATTTTTCCCGGCCAGGGGGCGATGCCGGATTGCATGCGGTATTTGCGCGAAAGCGGCCTCGAACCCGCCGTGCGCGAATGCACAGAAACAAAGCCGTTTTTCGGCGTATGTGTCGGCATGCAGATGTTGTTTGATATTTCAGCCGAAGGCGACACGCCGGGCCTCGGACTTTTTGCCGGCAAGGTCGCGAAGTTTCAACCCTTGGATCGAACCCTGAAGGTGCCGCATATGGGCTGGAACGAAGTGCTGCAAACGCAGACGCATCCCTTGTTCAGCGGTATCGCCAATGCAGAGCGCTTTTATTTCGTGCATAGTTACTTTTGTGCGCCTGCGGATGAGGGCGCGAATGGTCGAAAAATCACCACGGCGGTCACCAATTACGGCGGTGAATTCACAGCGGCAATCGGGCGTGATAATATTTTCGGCTCGCAGTTTCACCCTGAAAAAAGCCACTATGCCGGGTTGAAGTTGTATGAAAATTTTCTCCACTGGAATCCGTAAATAATTTTTTATTTCTCGTCTTCCAACGTTACGTTTCTGCTTCCCCACGCCACTTTCCACCACCACCAACCAATCCCAACATGTTAATCATTCCGGCAATTGACATCAAAGACGGGCAGTGTGTCCGCCTTGAAAAAGGTGAAATGGCATCCGCCACCGTGTTTTCGAACAACGCAGGCGAAACCGCACGCAAATGGCTGGACATGGGTGCCAAGCGATTGCATGTGGTTGACCTGAACGGCGCGTTCGCGGGCAAGCCGAAAAACGAGAAAGTGGTGAAGGAAATTATTGCGGCGGTGGGTGAAGATGTGCCGATTCAGCTGGGCGGCGGGATTCGTGATCTCGACACCATCGAGCGTTACCTCGATGACGGCGTGAGCTATATCGTGATTGGCACCGCAGCGGTCAAAATTTCTGGCTTTTTGCATGAAGCTTGCGATGCGTTTCCCGGCCACATTATCGTCGCGCTCGACGCCAAGGAAGGTAAAGTCGCCACCGATGGCTGGTCAAAATTGACTGGGCATGATGTGATTGATCTGGCGGTTCGTTTTCAGGATTACGGTGTGGAGGCGGTGCTTTACACCGACATCGTCCGCGACGGCATGATGACCGGCGTGAATATCGAGGCGACGGTCAAGCTCGCACAGGCACTCACCATTCCGGTGATCGCCAGCGGTGGCTTGAATGATATCGAGGATGTAAAACGCCTCATGGCGGTGGAAGACGAAGGCATCATGGGCGCGATTACGGGTCGCGCTATTTACGAGGGAAAACTTGATTTCGCCAAAGCGTGCGAAATCGCGCATGCCAGCGAAAAATAGCCGGGTTTTAAAACGGTTTGGTATTTTTCGTGCCGTCCACATCCAAGCGCCCCTATCGGCGGCCATCTTCAAGCATAAATGCCCCAATCGCCGCGCCAGTCAACGATTTCATTATGATGGTTTCCTATGTTAGCTAAGCGCATCATCCCCTGCCTTGACGTTAACGCAGGCCGCGTAGTCAAAGGCGTTAACTTCTTGAATCTGCGCGACGCAGGTGATCCCGTTGAAATCGCGAAAAAATATAACGACGAAGGCGCAGACGAAATTACTTTTCTCGATATCACCGCCAGCTCCGATCAACGTGGCCTGATTCTGGACATTATTGAGCGCGTCGCGGAGCAGGTATTTATTCCGCTGACGATTGGCGGCGGGGTGCGCGAGGTCGGTGATGTGCGGCGTCTGCTCAATGCCGGCGCGGACAAAATCAGCATCAATACGTCGGCGGTGACCAACCCGCAGCTCGTCAAAGAAGCGGCTGATAAATTCGGCTCGCAGGCAATCGTGGTGGCGATTGATGCGCGCAAACGCGTGTCGGGAGACGGCTGGGAAGTCTTTACCCACGGCGGGCGCACGGCCACCGGGCTCGATGCGGTCGCATGGGCAATGCGCATGAATACGCTCGGTGCGGGCGAAATTTTACTCACCAGCATGGACCGCGACGGCACTAAATCCGGCTTTGATTTGGCACTGACGCGCGCGGTGGCGGAAGCGGTCGGCGTACCTGTGATTGCGTCCGGCGGCGTCGGCAATTTGAACGATTTAGCCGACGGCGTACTTGAGGGCAAAGCAGACGCGGTGCTCGCGGCCTCTATTTTTCATTTCGGTGAATTTACCGTGCGCGAGGCCAAAGCCTGTATGGCGGCACGCGGGATTGAAGTCCGGCTATGAGCCCGTTATGAACCCGCCATTACTTGATGCGGTGACGTGGAACGAACACGGGCTAGTGGCGGCCATTGCCCAAGACGCGTCGACCAAAGATGTCTTGATGATGGCGTGGATGAACCGCGAATCGCTGGCGCTGACGCTGAAAACGGGCGACGCGCATTACTGGTCGCGCTCGCGAAAAGCGTTATGGAAAAAAGGTGAATCTTCTGGCCATATTCAGCACGTCAAATCGCTCAGACTCGATTGCGACGGCGACACTATTTTGATGAGCGTGGAACAAGTGGGCGGCATCGCCTGCCACACTGGGCGGGCGAATTGTTTTTTCAATTTGGCGGAAGCTGGAAATTGGGTGGTTACCGCACCCGTATTAACCTCACCGCATAATTTCAAAATCGATTGATGATCATGAATGACACGCTGCAAAAACTTGAAGCCACCATCGTCGCGCGCAAGAATGCGACGCCAGATTCGTCTTACGTGGCGAAATTAAACGCAAAAGGCCTGGATGCGATCTTGAAAAAAGTCGGTGAGGAGGCATTTGAAACAGTGATTGCCGCAAAATCAGGGTCGCGCGAGGACACGATTTACGAAACGGCGGATTTACTGTTTCACACACTTGTTATGTTGGCACATCAAAATATTGGATTAGCAGATGTATTGGCCGAGCTGGATCGCCGCGAAGGCACCTCGGGCATTGCGGAGAAAGACGCGAGGACTAGGTAATGTCAACGGCTATAGAAAACAACACGATTTTTGGCAAAATTTTGCGCGGCGAAATCCCCTGCAAACGTGTGTATGAAGACGATGAAGTGCTGGCGTTTCACGATATTCATCCGGCGGCAGAAGTGCATTTTTTGATTATTCCCAAACAATTTATTCCCAGTCTGGCTGAAACGACCCCGGCGGATGTGCTGATTTTAGGTAAGTTATTAGCGCTGGTGCCGGTATTGGCTGTGCAAGAGGGGTTGACGGACGGTTTTCGCACCGCGATCAATACCGGCAGGATGGGGCGGCAAGACGTGTATCATTTACATCTTCATGTGTTTGGCAACCGTCCGGGCAGTGACCCGTTGCGGTTGATGGCCGGGGCAGCTGA
>JANYGV010000144.1 GCA_025359285.1 Burkholderiales bacterium | reverse complement strand
GTGCAGGCATCTTCGACGCTGGATGAAAACGAGACAAAGATTTTAAAGGCCCTTATTACATACGGATCTTCAGCCATAAATGCTCCAGAAGGCCCGCTAATGCTTGTGTTACCTCGCGTTGGCACAATTTCTTCATGGGCTTCGAAAGCAACCGATATCGCTCATAACTGTGGCTTGAAAAAGGTCAAACGCATTGAGCGTGGCACCGCGTTTTACATAAAAGCAGACACCGAACTGAGCGCCGACGCACACGCGGCTGTGCTGCATGCCATTCATGACCCGATGACCGAAACCGTGCGCACATCCCTTGATGGTGCGGCGGAGCTTTTCGTGACGCAAGCGCCAGCACCACTCGTCACCATTTCCACCACGCGCGATGGCAAATCAGCATTAACGCGCGCGAACACCGAGCTCGGTTTAGCGTTATCGGACGATGAAGTGGATTATCTTTTCGACTATTACGCCACCATCAAACGCGATCCCACCGATGTTGAATTGATGATGTTTGCGCAGGCGAATTCCGAACACTGTCGCCACAAAATTTTTAACGCGTCATGGACGATTGACGGCGAAGCGCAGGATAAAAGCCTGTTCGCGATGATTCGTAATACCCATCACATCACACCTGCAGGCACCATCGTCGCCTACTCGGATAATTCGGCCATTATGGAGGGCGCTACGATTGAGCGGTTTTTCCCCTCTAACGGTAAGTATGATTTCCACACCGATTTGACCCACATTGTGATGAAAGTTGAAACGCATAACCATCCGACCGCAATTGCGCCGTGGCCGGGGGCGGCGACCGGTGCGGGCGGTGAGATTCGCGATGAAGGTGCCACCGGCATTGGCGCCAAACCCAAAGCTGGGTTAACCGGTTTTAGCGTATCAAACTTAGAAATTCCCGGCCACGAGCAGCCGTGGGAAATGCGCTATGGCAGACCCGCGCGCATTGCCTCGGCACTGACCATCATGACCGACGGCCCGCTTGGCGGCGCCGCGTTTAACAATGAATTCGGGCGCATCAATTTATGCGGCTATTTCCGCACGTATGAACAGGTCTCCGAGGGCCTGGTACGCGGCTATCACAAGCCGATTATGATTGCGGGCGGTCTTGGCAATATCTCGAACGCGCACACGCATAAAAAACCATTTGGTCCCGGCACGTTATTTATTCAGCTCGGCGGGCCGGGCATGCGCATCGGCCTGGGTGGCGGCGCGGCATCGTCAATGGCATCAGGCGCAAATACGGAATCGCTCGATTTTGATTCAGTGCAGCGTGCAAACGCCGAGATGGAACGGCGTTGTCAGGAGGTGATTGATGCGTGTTGGCAGCTCGGTGAAAAAAACCCGATTTTATCGATTCATGATGTGGGCGCAGGCGGCATTTCAAATGCGCTCCCGGAACTCGCGCACGCCGGTGGCGTGGGTGCAAAATTCGATCTGCGCAAAGTGCCAAGCGAAGAGCCGGGGATGAGCCCAAAGGAAATTTGGAGCAACGAGTCACAGGAGCGCTATACATTGGCGATTGCGCCAGAATCGTTGACCATATTTCAACAATTTTGTGAACGTGAACGCTGCCCGTTCGCCGTGTTGGGCGTGGCCACCATCGAGCCGCAATTGGTCGTGACCGATCCACTGTTTGGCAACCATGCCGTCAATATGAGCATGGACGCACTACTCGGCAAACCGCCGCGCATGCACCGCGACGTGAGCACGGTCGCGCCCAAACTGTTAGCACTAGATACGAGCGCGATCGATTTGAAAGAAGCCGCGTATCGCGTGCTTCGGCTACCTGCGGTGGCCGATAAATCGTTTCTGATTACGATTGGGGATCGCTCAGTCGGTGGCTTGACGGCGCGGGATCAGTTTGCTGGCCCGTGGCAGGTGCCGGTGGCCGATTGCGCGGTCACGCTGATGGGTTTTAACGGGGTGCGTGGCGAAGCAATGGCGATGGGTGAGCGTACCCCGCTGGCAGTCATCAATGCGCCCGCAGCAGGGCGTATGGCGGTCGGCGAGGCGATCACCAATATCGCCGCAGCCGACGTAGCAGCGCTGTCAGACATAAAACTGTCCGCAAATTGGATGGCCGCCGCAGGCGTGGCGGGTGAAGATGCGAAATTATTCGCCACGGTAAAAGCCGTCGGCATGGCGCTTTGTCCGGCGCTAGGGATTTCAATCCCGGTGGGTAAAGATTCGTTGTCGATGAAAACGTCATGGACAGAAAATGAGCAGATAAAACAAGTGGTCGCACCGGTCTCGCTAATTATTTCCGCCTTCGCGGTAGCACTTGATGCTAGCGTCACCCTCACCCCTGAATTATCTCGCGAGGCGGACACGGAATTGGTGTTGATCGATTTGGGTCGAGGCAAAAACCGCTTGGGCGCGTCCGCATTAGCACAGGTTTATTCGCAGGTCGGCGACATGGCACCAGATGTTGACGACGCCGCATCGTTGAAGGCATTTTTCAATGCCATTCGCCAACTCGCGCGAAACAAGAAAATCCTAAGCTATCACGACCGCTCTGATGGCGGCTTGTTCGTCACGTTAGCGGAAATGTCATTCGCGTCACACTTGGGCATTTCAATTTATTTAGACACGCTGGTGTTCAACGCGCGGGAAACCGACGTGGATGATTACGATGTCACCGCGATTCATAAAAAACTGGGCGACGATGATGCCGTATTGGCCGCGCTTTTTAACGAAGAGTTAGGCGCGGTGATTCAGATTCGCAAAGCCGAACGCACACAAGTGATGCAAGTGCTGCGGGATGCGGGCTTGAGTGCGGTAAGCCATATTATTGGCCACCCTAATGCCACCGACGATCTGCGCGTCATTCGCGGCTCGAAACCGATTTTCGCGGAATCGCGAATTGACTTGCAGCGTGCGTGGTCGGAGACGAGCTACCTGATTCAATCGCGGCGTGATAACCCGGCAACAGCCCAGCAGGAATACGATCGCATTTTGGAAGCGAAAGATCCCGGCCTCACCGCCAAGCTCACCTTCGATGCGCTCGACGATGTGGCAGCACCCTTTAACGCGGCGTCAATCAGCACCGGAGTAAAACCAAAAATTGCGATATTGCGTGAGCAAGGTGTGAACGGCCAGCTTGAAATGGCACACGTGTTTACCAAGGCCGGGTTCGATGCTTATGACGTCCACATGAGCGACATTATTGCGGGGCGTGTATCGCTGAATGGTTTCAAAGGCGTCGCCGCCTGCGGCGGATTCTCGTACGGCGATGTGCTGGGCGCAGGCGAAGGCTGGGCAAAATCGGTGCTGTTCAACCCCCGCGCCCGCGATGAATTTGAATCGTTTTTTCAGCGTAAAGATTCCTTCGCGCTAGGCGTTTGCAACGGCTGCCAGATGATGTCGAATCTGCACGCCATTATTCCTGGCGCTGAAAACTGGCCCCACTTTGAGCGCAATAAAAGTGAGCAATACGAAGCACGCACCGTGATGCTGGAAATTCGCGAGTCTCCCTCGCTATTTTTTGCCGGCATGGCCGGCTCGCGCTTACCCGT
>JANYGV010000159.1 GCA_025359285.1 Burkholderiales bacterium | reverse complement strand
CGTAGTGTTTACGACACCATCATGTTGTCAAACGCCGTGCAGATCGCCAAAGATTTCGCCGCTAAAAATAACGACACATTAGTCATCGTGACCCCCGATCACACGCATGGTTTATCCATTGTCGGCACGATTGACGATAGCAAGCCAGGAACGGATATGCGCGATAAAGTGGGCGTTTATGAGCAGGCAGGCTACCCAAATTATCCGCCAGCAGACGCCAATGGCTATCCGCCGTCAGTCGATGTGAGCAGGCGCCTCGCGATGTTTTATGGCAACACCCCTGACTACTATGAAACCTTTAAACCCAAGCTCGACGGGCCGTTTGTTCCGGCGGTGAAAGACGAAAAGGGCAATATTGTCGCGAATCCTGCGTATAAAGATGTGCCTGGCGCAATTCTGCGCACCGGTAATTTACCTGGCGTGGGATCACGCGCGGCAGATCAAGGTACCCATACAGCGGACGACGGCGTGCTGACCGCAATCGGTCCTGGCTCGGAACAATTTAAAGGCTTCATCGACAACACTGAGGTTTTCCGCGCGATGGTGACAAGTTTAGGATTGGGATTTGGCCAAGCCAATGGCAAGACAAGCAGCGCATTAAAAACAGCCGCAAAACCTGTGTTGAAGGCCACAACAGAAGCACCTAAAGTGCGTGTCCCCGCGACCACAAATTGAATGTGATTCATCCTCTATCTATCGCTAAATTTGTCCCCGCAGGCGTTGACTCCAATATATTTATGAAGGGCGTCATCTCGGCATTCATGGTGGGAATATTCATGTTGTGTGTACTAAGTATTCCTAGACTAAGCTACGCACAATATTATGAACAAAATCGTGTGCTGCAAGATCCAAAAGAAAACTCCGCGAACGAATTGCGATTCGATGAGTTGTATTCCAAATACGGTGTGCTAGGGCTGGAGCTGTCGCCGAAAGCAAAATCACTCGCCGGAAAATCAATTCGCGTGCTCGGTTATATGGCGCCGCCCCTCAAAGCAGAAGCGGCTTTTTTTGTGTTGATGCGCGCACCTGCCTCGGTGTGCCCGTTTTGCAGCACAGATGCCGATTGGCCGGTGGACATCATGGTTGTCTACCCGCGCCAAACAGGGCAACAGCTTCACAGCGCGACACCGATGGCTGTTACTGGACGGCTTGAACTTGGCTCAAAGATTGATCGTGATACTGGTTTTGTCAGCCAAGTCCGCATCGTTGATGCAGAATTCCAAAAGCTACGCTGATGGTGCGTGAGGAATCAGCGACACTCGCCCTGCAGGATGTGCTGCTTCAATTCCGAAATGAGCGTACTCAGTCGGTTGATATCGGCCAGCCCCACGCCGGATTTACCAACCTGCTGGATCACGCGAGCTGGTCTTTGAAAAGCGGTGCACAAGTGGCACTTTGCGGGCCATCCGGTTGCGGCAAAACGTCACTGTTTAACCTGCTGGCAGGGATCGAAAAACCAGCGGTCGGCAGCATCCGTTGGGGCCACATTGAGTTAACAGCACTGAGCGCGCAACAACAAGACTCGTGGCGCCGCGTCTCACTTGGCCTCGTCTTCCAGCAATTTCATTTGTTCCCCTACTTATCGGCGCTGGAGAACGTGCTGCTGCCGACCCGCTTTGTCGCGTTCGCTCCGACTGCGGCGTTGCGCGAACGCGCACAAATGCTGCTCGGGCGGGTGGGAGTACGCGCGAACGCGGATATCGCCGTACTGTCGCGCGGCGAGCAGCAGCGCGTCGCGGTAGCGCGTGCATTGCTGATGTCGCCGAGTGTGGTGCTGGCCGACGAGCCCACCGCCAGCCTGGATGCCGACACCGCCGAGACAGTCGCTACGATGCTGCGTGACCTGTGTCGGGAGCAGCGCAGCACTTTGATCGTGGCCACGCATGATCGCGGCATCGCATCTGCATTTGATGCTATTTACGATCTGGCAAATGGCAAGATTACCCGGCGATGATAAATACACTCCCTAACCCCGTACCGCTAGCGATTTCAGAATTACGCCGACATATTTTTGGGGTAGTCATCATTGTGCTGCTAATTGCGGTGGCCGTTGCGTTCGGTATCGCGGTCAGCGCCAGTGAGCGGGCCCTGCGCGAGGCCAGCGCGCGCGCAGCAGATCGATTCGATATTGTAATTGGTGCGCCGGGAAGTTCGGCACAGCTGGTACTAACCACGGTTTACCTGCAAGCCGCAGCCATCCCATTATTGGCTGATGATGTGTTGCCCCGCCTGCAGCTTGACCCAGGCGTTGAGTACGCCGCGCCGATTGCGCTGGGCGATTCGGTCGATCAATATCCAGTGGTCGGCACCAGCAAAGACTTTGTGACCGATGGATCGCGTATCCGCTTGGTTGAAGGACGCGTATTCGCGACTCGCGGCGAAGCGGTTATCGGCGCGGCGGTAAAGCTGATGGTGGGTGCCACGTTACAGCCGATGCATGGCAGCGCAGCCGATCAATTGATCGATGAACACAAACACAGTTTTAAATTTAACGTGGTGGGTCGCTTACCCAAAACCGGCACCGCGTGGGATCACGCAATACTGGTGCCGATCGAAGCCGTATGGGGAATCCACACGGGCGCATTATCGGGAACATCAAATGGAAGCCAAGCGGAGGCACATCGCGAACAGGATCACTCAGCGGGCGAACTACTCGGCCCGCCTTGGACGAACGACGATATCAAAGGCGTGCCCGCGATCGTGGTTCGGGTGAAATCTCCGGTCGATGCATATCGTCTGCGTGCACAGTATCAATATCGTGCTGCCGATAAGTCGGGCGGCGATAGTGGCAACACCGGTGGCAACACCCGTGTCAACTCCGGTAGCAACACCTTTGGCAACACTGGTGGCAACTACGGCGGCAACAAAAGCAGTGAAAGCAGCACCATGGCGGTATTCCCCGCCGAGGTGCTGGTGGAGCTCTATGCTGTGATCGGCGATATGCGCGAAGTCATGACGGCCATGTCATTTGCCACCCAGTTGATCGTGCTGCTGGCGGTGTTGTTGGTCATTATTTCGGCACTGGCGCAGCGCCGCCAATCGATTGCCGTGTTACGCGCGATGGGCGCGCCTGCAACGTTTATTTTTGCCCTGGTATGGATTCAGGGTTTTCTCATCATCGGGCTGGGAGCCGCGCTGGGCCTTGTGTTTGGCTGGGGTGGGAGCGTCATTTTAGTGAATGCCTTCGCCAGCGACATAGGCTTTAATATTACACCAACGATCAGCTATCGCGAATGGCTATTGGCCGCAAGCGCAGTGTTGGCGGGCTCGATTTTGGCTACGATTCCAAGTGTGATTGTATGGCGACAAAATATCGCGACCACGCTTCGCTAGCAGGTCGGAATATTTATTTTTAGCCAATTCATCGCGGTCGATATTCACGATCAACCGGCTGCCTGCGTACGCTTTTTAACGCCAAAACTTCGAGGAAGATAGCGACTAAACACTAGCGAGCTATCAACGCCGCAATTTTTTGATCGCTAATTTTTCGACGGTGCTTATGTGCGTGTGAACAAGGTTTTTGTGACATCGCGTTCTTACCCACTTAAATGCGACTAGGAGCAGCTACAACAACGACCATACCAGCGACGTACGCGCAGCAGCATTGATAACACCGCTCGCTAAATTTCTCGCGGGCGCGGGCAACGCCAATGGCGCAAGCAGCATCTTTGCGGCAGCGTTAAGCGGATAGTGATGACGCAACCTGGCGGTAATCAGTTTATGCATCTCAACCGCGTCCGGAAGGCCATGCTGACCGCCAACGTGGGGGACCGCGTCGCCGGTGCTATCAATGCAGCCATCGCGAATGTGGCTCAATGCACAAATGGTATCGCTGTCGCGAATCTCCTGAACGCGGGCCAGCAGTATCTTAGCGATGGCCCAGCGGCTGGTGCCGCCTTTGGCGTTATAGCGGCGGAAAAAGTTATAGAAATATTTGTAATGTCGCACCTCATCGCGCTGAATGTGGTCAGCGACCTGGCGAAGCGCCGGGTCTTGGGTCGCATCGCGAATGGCACGGTAAAGGGTTGAAGTTCCGGTTTCAATGACGCAGCGTGATGCGAGTTCCAGTGTGTGTGTTGGCCCCAACACCTCGACACTGCACAGCTTTGAGTAATCAACCAGAAACGCTTTAAATGCGGCTTCCCAATCAAATTCTGGCCACGCTGCTTCGACATAAGCCCGCAATGCTCTGCCATGCTGAAGCTCTTCTGATTCCCAATGCGATGCCAGCCAACCCGAAATTTCTTCATCGTCGTCAAAGTATTCAACCAAATTGACGGTGTAAATATCAGACGCAGATTCGATAAACGAAGAGGCCGCCGCGAGCCATAACATGACGGGGTCTTCAACCGATATTCGGGTATTTGCGGCAGAAAAATCAATATCTTCGATGCGCCAGTGCGCGGAGGCAGCGACTGAATTATTCACATTCATTGGTACATCGTCCATGGCTACTTTCTGGTTTGTGCTTCGCAAATGCTATTTCTAACAAATCTGAAACGGGATCGGAAGCATGAATAACCCTACTTCCTCGCAACGAATTCTTATTATATTTTCATTCACAAACTCTAATCCCAGCGCGGCTTTCCAGCCATTTTACGGCCATATAGCGCGCCGAATGGCGGTGTTGCATCAAATTAGTCACAGCGAGTGATTAAATGACACACGGAGATACATCGTCACAGACCACATTATGAATATGTAACACGTTCATTACTAAACAATGACTGCACGACATCGCTACAGTTCCCGGATGAAATGCCGATCAACACTTCAATACGGTAATCCAAGATTAAGCAGAGCTATCTCAGATTGTAAAATATCTCAACAGTATCAGGGAGATAGCAGTGTTTTTTTTGCATCAAACGTCGACATTGTGAAGACGTTTATTCCGATTTTCCTGAAAGACTGGCTGATGAGTGACGATTATTATTTGCGTGCCCTATCGCGCACTTAATAGCCCAGCACCTGCCCTAAGTTACATAACCGCGGTGCTTTCCTTCAACGCGCTTCCCGTCAATTATTTTTATCGAGGAAATCATGAAAATAAAATTTAATGACACATCAATGCGCACTGCACTCACTGCTGCCACCACGGTTTTTTCTGTTGGAATGACCCTTGTTGCGAACAGCGCCAATGCCCGAACGTAAAGCGTCAGCATCCCGGTTACCGCCACCAATATTGCGAACTGCACGATTTCGACCAGTGCGCTTGCGTTTGGAAACTATGACCCCGTCGGCGCTAACGTCGCCGCCAGTTTGGATTGCAACGCAACGCTCACCACCGTTTTTACGACGGGAGCAGCGCCTATCATCGCGCTGAATCAAGGCGCAAATCAGCTTACGGGCTCAACCGCCGCCGTGCCGTTACGACAGCTCGCCAGCGGCATAAACCGGCTTTCTTATTCAAAAGTCGCGAGTGGCTTGTTAGCGCCGCCGCCGTTCCTGGAGCCAGATTGCAGTGATCGCGTAGACCGCCGCGGACGAGTTGCAAAGCGAAATCATGATGAGCTCGCCATAACGGCGACTTATGACGACTTATGGCGACTTATGGCGACTTATGGCAACTTATGGCAACTTATGGCAACTTTATTCAGCTTACGGCAACTTACGGTAAATCGCCCATACGGCGGCCCACGAAAAAATGCGGCGTCGTGCTTGCCACACTCATACCGGTCACCAGCGTTGCGGCGGGCGACCGGACGGACAGCGGCTCCAGTATTGGTACTGGCACCGGCACCGGCACTGCCAACAGCATAGGCGGGCGAGCGCATGCGATCACAAATGGTTTGCGAATGACTCAGGTTCAGGCTGCAAAGACCATCTGGGTTGCTTATGCAGCCGCCTGAATCTGACGTCAACCGGCGTTATCACGGCGTGTTGATGGACAGCCATTTATCCGCGGCGGGCGATACTGCATTCCAGCGCGCGGCAACCAAAACAAAGGCGACCACTCTACCCACTAACGACGTCACAGCCGCACAAAGAATCGTCACCGAAGTTGTGGAACCGGCGGGCGCGCGGCGCGATTGGGCGGTATTTAATTGGCGATTAACTTTACAGTGTGGCCGGATTGCTTGCCGTTCCCGTTACCAGGCATGTCGGGAGAAGCCGCATTTCTTTCCAACCTCGACTATTATTTCAACGGTGCCTTGCGCCTGCGCCGTGAAGTGCCCAGCGGGCCGTTCAGCATTCAGGATTTGCCGGCTTTGACAGGACAAGGCGAAGCCCGGCTGGTGGTACGCGATTTATTTGGCCGCGAACAAATTGTCACACAGCGTTTTTACACGATCGCTCGGCTATTGCAGCAAGGGCTGCAGGCCACTTTTATGAGTTGGGCTATCTGCGCAATAATTTCGGTTAGGAAAACAATAATTATCACCAGTGGGCTGCGGTCGACACACACTGTTACGGCTTTACAAACTAGCTGACGGGCGAGACTCATGGGGAATTTTTGACTCAGCAGCAGACCCTGGGATTCAGCGGCGCATATCTGAAGCCGGAGGCAGGCCTATTCTCGTGATCAGTGGCGCTGAGCCGTGGCGGCGACGATTGGGACAAAGATAGAAAGAAATATAATGAAAAGAGCTCGGAGTCGGGTCGGACGGGTTCAGGCGCACTGATGTCGATTGGCTTTGACCGCCCGAGCGGTGCCACCAGTTTCGGGGCGAACACGCAGCGCACCAGTGCCATTTTTGTGCAGCTGGGTATCACCGATGGCATGCGACCGCCAATTCAAATTAGCCAGGCATTCGCCAGCATCGGCTATCGCGTGCTGGCGGGAATCGCTCAATCGACGCGACTAGAGGCGGGGATCAGTGCAAAAAATGACAGAGGAACCTATGGATTAAAGGTGGGAGGTGCCAGCGATGTTACTGCCGTCCGTGGAAGCGCAATTGGTGGATTGGCTTTTTTGGGTGGCAACACGTTTGCTGCCCAGCGAATCACCGACGGCTTTGCCGTGGTCAACGTGCCTAGGTTCGCCAATGTGCGTGTATTTGCCGGCAACCAGCTGGTTGCAACCACCGATGAAAACAGGCGTGCGTTGGTGCCGCGCAGGCAACCCTACCGACGCAACGCGATTCGAATCGATGAATCGGATCTGCCACTGGATGCGCGCATCGATGCAACGCGACTGGACGGCGCGCCCTACTTCCGCCGCGGCATCATAATGCGTGTGCCTGTAAAGAAATCGCGTGGCGGGATAATTCCGGTCGCGTTGGAAACAGGTGAAATTTCGCCTGCGGGCGCCATTGCACAAGTGGTTGGCAGCGATGAGACTTTTCCGTCCGGACGTCGAGGCGAAATTTATTTAACAGGCCTGGGCAAATAGGATCGAATCCGTATTTTTGGCAAGGACAACAGTGCCTGATTTCGGTACCGTTCCCAGAAAGCCCTGATCCGGTTCCCGATCTGGGCACATTTCAATGCGTCAGGACTGAACCTAAATGAAACAATACAAAAAATTAGTCTGTCTATTTTTAGTCGGTTTCAAAATAGTAAATAACGTAGGAGCAATACAAAAATTGAACTGCGCGCGAGTGGCTCGCTGCGTGGTGGGCGTCGTGGGCGTCGTGGGCGTCGTGGGCGTCGTGGGCGTGGTGGGCGTGGTGGGCGGGGTGGACATCATGCGATGCCGTGCCGCAGATTCAGTCTGGGCCATTACTTCCACGATCACTGCCCAAGGCGTTGTATTTGGAAATTACGATGTATTTAACGCCGCCAACCTCGATGGAACAGGCAATGTGGC
>JANYGV010000126.1 GCA_025359285.1 Burkholderiales bacterium | reverse complement strand
GTGGGTGCAGATTCCAACGCCGCACGACCGATAAATTTTCGATCCGTAGACATATCAACCGTCCAAGCCAGATTGGATTCCAGCGGCGTGGTGTTGTCATCCATATCCTGACCATATAAATTCATGCCCGCTTCCAGCCGCAAGGTATCGCGTGCGCCGAGACCACAGGGTTTTACGCCCGCATTCTGAAGCTGCGTCCAAAATTCTGCGGCACGTTCAGCAGGCAAAATAATTTCAAAACCATCTTCGCCGGTATAGCCCGTACGCGCGATAAAAATGCCATCGACGGTCGCGCTGTTGAAGGGCTTTAACTCGGCCGTGGCAGCGCGCGAATTCGGCAAAATTTTCCACACCGCTTCGCGCGCTTTCGGTCCTTGCACGGCGATCATCGCGACATCGTTGCGCGGCGTGAGCGCCACAGCAAATTTTTCGCGCGCGATGATGGTGTTCAACCAGGCAATGTCCTTTTGCGCGGTACCGGCATTGACGACCAAACGAAACGTAAAGTCGTCAAAATAGTAAACGATCAAATCGTCGACCACACCGCCACGCTCATTTAGCATGCATGAGTACAACGCCCGACCGTGCGTTTTGAGTTTCGATACATTATTTGCCAGCGCGAAATGCAGAAAATCTTTTGCTTGTGTGCCGACGACTTCGACTGTGCACATATGCGAGACATCGAACATGCCGGCGTGTTTGCGCACCGCATGATGTTCATCGACCTGCGACCCATAATGCAACGGCATTTCCCAGCCGCCGAAATCGACTAGCTTGGCACCGAGGCGCTGATGCGTTTCGTAGAGCGGCGTGTGCCGCAGTGGTAGTTGCGTGGACAAAATGAAGCTCCCAGAAAAAGAACGTAAAAGGATATTCGACGAGAAAAACTCGTCAAATCCCCTCTGTCCTTGATACCTGAGAGATTACGAAAATCGCATGGCGTTAGGTAGCGTTAAGTGGTATTGAATAACCACCACCCATCACCCGCGATTTCGTGTGCCCCTTCGGTGTCGTGCGTTTGAAAAACAAAGCACGCGCTCTCCAGAGAAGCTATGCAGTCCAGGTATGTGTGCCTGAGCGGTTCCGGGAGTTGCGCCTTCGGCGACGATTCGCGCATCTATTTATGCATGAATCGCGCTCTCCCCAGACGTGCAATACGCTAGCCCAAAGAATAGCTGCGGACTTGATTGATGTCAAATTTATGCTGTGCCGTTTGCAGAGAAATAAAATGCAAAGTGCCCGCCTGGCATGCCGTTTGGAGCAAAACTGCTCTAAACAGCACGCAGATGCTAGTGTTTCAAACAGAGTGTGCAAAAAATAAATATGTCGTCATAACACCAGCGAAAAAAAGTTATGCCTTATATTGCATCATCCTCAACGACTGATAACACTAATTAAAACGCTGGATCAGGCGAAGCGCGCTTTCTGCGCACCTGATTCGCCGTGCACCCTAAATTTAATATGCTTCTATCGAACCTTCTCCACCGTGAAAATAATAATATTGATTTATTGCGTCTCATCGCGGCACTCGCCGTTATCTATGGTCACGCCTATGCGATTACACCTCAGCCGCCTTTGGGTGACCTGCTCAATCGGCTTATTGCGGGCGAATACAGCGGCTCAGTCGCCGTAAAATTCTTTTTCTTTTTGAGCGGAATTGTTGTGACCAACAGCTTGCTCAGAAATTCAAGTTTGCGGTCATTTGCGATCTCGCGTTTGCTTCGGCTTCTACCAGCATTGCTGATTTGCTTGCTATTAACTTGCGTTGTGGTCGCACCACTATTGAGTACACTTTCTGCGTCTGAATATTTTTCCAGCGCAGGCGTTTACCAATACCTTTGGCATGGGTTGTTGTTCTGCCCCGAATGGACGCTTCCCGGCGTTTTCGCGACTCATCCAAATACGGCGGTTAATGGTTCACTTTGGACATTACCAATTGAATTGACGTGCTATGTGATCCTGTTCGTGATCGCTGCGCTCAATTTTTTTCGCGATCGGTTAGTAGCATTTGTCGTGATGTCAGTGCTCATCGCGGCGCTGATATTAATCTATCAAGGCGTTTTGCCGTGGCGAGGCTCGGTACGCTCAGAAACAGCCCTACTTAAATGCTATTTTTTTGGCGGCGTATGGTTATGTTTACTCAAAGATCAGTTCGAAATAAGTGCTCGGAAGGTCGGCGTTTTATTCGCGTTTGTTTTAATGGCACACAACACAAGCGCATGGTCAACAGCGCTCGTGATTTTGATTTTCATCGGCGCTTTGTGGTCGTGCAGCTTGCCCTTTGTGCGCGATCTTCGCCTGCCGGGCGACTATTCATATGGCGTGTATTTGTATGGATTTTTAGTCCAACAATCCATGCGAGAAATATTCCCTGACATGTACCTTCGAACGCATCAAATGGTGTGCATGCTGGTGGCGCTAATACTTGGCGCATTGTCCTGGCACTTGGTCGAAAAGCCCGTTATGCAATGGTGGAAAAATAGTCGCTGGTATCGATAAATCGGCGACGCGTTTGCTAACCATCACTGCACTTAACGGCTTAAGCAAAGTGTCCGTTCAGCGTGCCGTTTGGAGCAAAAAAGCTCTAAACGGCACGCCAGTACTAGCGTTTCAAAACGTTACCTGATCAAACTCGCATCGGCCAGTTGTACAAATTCTGCCAACGATAACGTCTCCGCGCGGCGCTTCGGATCAATCCCCAATGCTTCAATTTCGCTCGCGGCCATGAATGGTTTTAGGGTGTTACTCAATGTTTTGCGCCGTTGACCGAAACCGGCGGTGACGATCGCAGCGAACCGCGTATCGTCTTTTGCGCGCAATCTCGCGGCGGGTAGTGGCGTCATACGCACAATCGCGGAATTGACTTTGGGCGGCGGTGTGAATGCGCCAGGTGGCACATCGAATAAACATTTCATGGCGAATCGATATTGCAACATCACCGAGAGCCTGCCATAGGCTTCGGTATCGGGCGCGGCGACCATGCGATCAACGACTTCTTTTTGGAGCATGAAGGTGCCGTCGATTAACGCGGCCTCAAACGTGGCGAGATGAAATAAAAAAGGCGTGGAAATGTTGTACGGTAAATTGCCTACGCAGCGGAACCGGTCGCTAAAAATGGCGAAATCAAAATCGAGTACGTCGTTTTCGTGGAGCGAAAATTTCTCGGCCGGAAAACGTTCCCGCAGCGCTGCCGCGAGATCGCGATCAATCTCGACAGCGTGCAAATGATTCAATTTATCAAGCAAAGGGGCGGTAATCGCGCCGGGGCCAGGGCCGATTTCGATCATCACATCATCGGGCTGTGGCGCGATTGCATCGATAATGCGTTCAATGTAATGACGGTCGGTTAAGAAATGTTGGCCAAATCTTTTTTTGGCGTAAGGTTGCACAGTTAACGCGCCAGCATGTGGTGGCTGGCTAACTTAACGGCAAGGTCAATCGCGGCCCGCATGCTGCCCGTCTCAATGCCCGGCTTGCCAGCTAAATCGCGCGCAGTGCCGTGGTCAACGGACGTACGAATCATCGGCAACCCTAACGTGATGTTGACACCCTCGCCGAAGCTCGCGAATTTCAGTACCGCGAGACCTTGATCGTGATACATCGCGAGTACCGCATCAGCATGCTCGAGATATTTCGGGGTGAATAATGTGTCCGCGGGCAACGGCCCTGTCAGCGCCATACCTTCGCGTTTCAAGGCTTCTATCACAGGCGAAATAATTTCTATTTCCTCCATGCCCAAATGCCCTGACTCACCGGCGTGAGGATTCAGCCCAGACACCAAAATGCGCGGGCGAGTGAAACCAAATTTAGTCTGAAGCTCTCGATGCAAAATGCGCAAGGTCGTGGTCAGACTGTCGGTCGTGATCGCAACCGCAACATTCTTTAGCGCGAGATGCGTGGTCGCGAGCGCTACCCGCAACATGGGTTTGCCACCGACCAGCATCATCACCACGCGCTCAGTTTGGGTCTGGTCGGCAAAATATTCGGTATGGCCTGAGAACGCAAAACCAGCGTCATTGATAACGCTTTTTTGTACCGGTGCAGTGACCACCGCATCGAATTCGTGACCGACGCAGCCGGCAATTGCGCGATTAAGCAAGGCGAGGACGTAAGGCGCATTCGCCACATCGAGAGCACCGGCAACGGGCGCGATGGCCGCTGCGATGTGTTCAATATTCAGCGCCGAAATATCGACACCATGATTTTCGGCGCGCGATGCAATGAGATTTTTGTCGCCAAGAATAACGATATTGGCGTCAAAACGTTCTTTCGCAAGCAGCGCGCATAAGTCAGGCCCGATTCCAGCGGGTTCGCCGGACGTAATGGCGATGGTGGGGCGAATGCGATTTATACGGCTTGTCACGTTTACAGCCCTTCAACCGTTTTTATGCACGACATGCGTGCATAAAAAACTATTTCTCTTCCAGCCGATATTCGACGAACGCTCGGTCGCGCGCTTGGCGCACCCAGTCTTGGCGAGCGTCTTCAACTTTACGGGCGCGAATCGCATTGCGAGCCGCGGCGCGAAGACGATCAGCCGAAAGTCCCTCGCTGCGACGTTCCAGCAGCTGAACCAGATGCCAGCCATATTGTGTTTGAACCGGCTGACTGATTTCGTTTTCTTTCAGCTGGGTTAAGGTGCGTTCAAATTCTGGCACCGTGTCGCCCGGCGAAATCCAGCCTAGATCGCCGCCTTTTGAAGACGAGGGATCGTCCGAATGCACTTTCGCCAGCTCGGCAAAATCAGCGCCAGCAATGATACGTTCACGCAGACGCTTCAGGCGTTCGCGAGCGTCGTCGTCCGACACGCCGCTTTTCAGACCAATCAGGATGTGACGGGCATGCGATTGCTGCACTTGTGGAGTCGCCGTACGGCCGCGTTTATCCAGCAACTTGACGATATGGAATCCGTTTGCGCTGCGCAAGATTTCCGATACTTCACCTGATTTTAATTTATTCAGCGCTTCCAGAAAAATAGTCGGCATACGGCCCGATGCCCGCCAACCTAGGTTGCCACCTTGCAAGGCGTCAGGTGCGTCTGAGAACTGCGCTGAAACTTGCGCGAATTCGGTGCCTTTGCGTAATTCGCCCAAGGCTTGAACTGCACGCTTGCGACGCGCTTCGATTTGCTCGCTGGTCGCTTGCTCTGGTACTTGAACCAGAATATGCGCCAAGCGGAATTCCTGATCCGCCGTGGCTTCGCGCGCTTCCAGCGCAAGCTGCGTGTCAATCTCGGCCTCGGTCACGGCGATGTTTCCTTCGATTTCGCGCTCCTGAAGCCGACTCATCATGACTTCGCCGCGGATTTCCTCGCGAAATTTTGGCCAGCCAATACCGTCTTGCTCAAGCAGGCGACGAAATTCGGTCATCGACACATTGTTTTCATCCGCAATCCGCTGCAATGTCTTGTCGAGCGTGCCGTCATCCACACGGATACCCGTTTCTTTTGCCTCCTGCAACTGAACCTGGGTATTGATCATCTGCTCCAGCAATTGCTTTTGCAGCACATCTTGGGCAGGCAATGCGGTGCCCTGCTTTTGCAGCTGCTTCACCACTGAACTCATGCGGTCATTAAGATCATTCAGAGTAATAACTTCGTTGTTCACGACCGCAATAATGCGGTCAAGCTGGATGATACCGCCCGCCTTGCTGGGCACCGTCAAGCGGGTATCGATCTTGAATGCATCAGGTTGGATGCTGGCCCCAAAACCAGATGGCTTGGCGGGTGCGGCGGCGGGGCTTTGTGCAAATACCGGCATTGCTGAAAATGCCAACATCATAGTCGCACTGCTTGCTGCTAGGCTGCATGCAAGGCTTCGCGTTAAGCTTTGCACAAAGAATCGAGCCGACGGTAGAAAAAAAGAATTAAGGAATTTCATAAATGACATCTCATAGAAAAGCCCATTAACGGGGCGTAACAACGGATTACAACAACCGGATTATAAAACTACTCGGATTTGTCGTCTGACCGCCTATAACCGGGAATGTTCTGGCGTAACGTTTCAAGCGGATTTATGCCCAGCTTGGAAAGACCTTTGAGCTCTAATTGAAACTGGATTGAGGTCGAATATTGCTGGGTGGCAGTGGTAAAGCGATGCGCCACCAGCCTAAATTCCCAGCACCCGCGATTATACTCGACACCGAACAGGCCTTCGAGCAGCTTGTGATCTTTCAATGACTGGTTCGCGCGGGCCAGCACCGTCCAGCCGGGCGCGGCGCTGCCAAATGGCCATTGCGTAGAGATATCAATTTGCTTTAGTGAATCTCGCGTGAACCGATATGAAAAATTAAGCAGCCTGCCGCCATCGACATAGCGGGCAGCAATATTGGACTTCTGGAATTGGGTATTGGATGCTGAATACTGAAAACCGGAATCCACAAACCAGTTATTTGAGACCTGGCCCGAGACCGCCACCAGCAGATCCGAACGGCTGGCGCTGCCCGAGGTAGCGCCCTCGGCATTGGTGGGCAGACCCAAGGAACCTGACGGCAAAATATCCGCTAGCGTGACGCGCTGCGTCCGATAGTAGTAGCGTTGCCCAATCGCGGCGCGTAGTCGTTCAATTCCGGTGGCATTTTCGATGAATCGCGTGGTCACCGCTGCCGTCACCTGCTTCGCGTCAGAGATTCGATCGCCCCCAATAAACAGGTTTTCATTAAAAATCTGCGCGAAATTGAAATCACTTTCGGAGGTTGAAAAAACCGGCAGTCGCGTTTGATCGCGGTATGGCACATATAAGAAAAATAAACGGGGCTCTAATGTTTGCGTATAGCCCTGATCCTTGAACATAAAAGGACGCTCAAACAATAGGCCACTATCGACACTCGCGATCGGCAATCCGCGCGTCCGGCTCTCATAAATACCGGCGTTTTCAGTCACGTCATAGCGAGTAACGTGATAACCAATTTTAGGGGTTATGTAGCCGTAGGGCCGCTCCAGCGGCAGCGACATCGTCGGATATAACAACCACCGACGCCCGTTTACCAGTGTGGGGTGGCGGAAATCCGTGAATTCACCCGTGGTGTTGAATTCAAGGCCGCTAATCCGCGCGGGGTTCGCATTAAAGGTAATTTGTGGGGCAAGGCGATATGGCAGCGGAATAGGTTGCGCCGGATCTTGCAGGGTTTGAAAACTCAAATAGCGCGCAGTGAGATTGCCAAAATCCGATAAATAGTTAAGCGCCGCTTCGCGCGGCAGATTGGTCTGCGAGGTGCTAGCGATGCGCGTGGACAAATCGCGAAAATAGGCATCATCAGAGACCTTTTGCGCATTGACCGACGCACTCCAGCCTGGCTTGAAAAAGCCGTTGAATGCGCCCTCAAGATTTTGGAAATGGCGCGCTGAAAACAGATAACGATCTCGATTCGCCACTTGATCGTTAGGCAAAAATTCGACATCGACCTCACCAACCGATTTTGGGTTGAGATAGCGAAATTCATTACCGAGCTGCAAGCCGCGCTTGGAAAAGATTTTCGGCGTGATGGTCGCATCGCGATCTGGCGAGATATTCCAGTAATACGGAATACTGAGCTCGATGCCGCTTTTAGACGATGAACCAATCGTTGGCGGCAAGAAACCGGATTTGCGTTCATTGTCCAGCGGGAATGTCATATAAGGCACATAAAGGATCGGTACACCTTTAAATTCAACGCGGCCGTTGAGGGCAGTACCGACATTCGCCGCGCGGTCGAGCTCGAGTTCCGAGACGCGCAGATACCAATCTTCCTGGCCGACTTTACAGGTCGTGTAAAAGGCGCTGTAAAGCCGCTCGCGATCCGGGCCCTCCATGTCCATTTTGGCCGCTGCTCCGCGCGCCTCATAGCGTTGGGTGGGTCGGAGCGGGGTTTTACCGAACAAGAATGTGGCGTCGTTCAGCGTACCCACTTCGGTCTCGATTTTTAGCCTTAGATCACTGCCCGAAATAATATCGCCGTCACGATTCATGCGCATCCGCCCCGGCACGTTAGCGGTGTCGCTGGTCTCGTCGTAGTCAACCTTATCCGCTGTCACGGTCATGTTGTCTTGACGAAGAATCACGTTGCCTTGCGCGCTGGCATTTTTTTGATTCACACCATCAATGCGGTCGGCCTCCAACACCTTGGGCCCGTCTTTTTTTCGTTTGAGCAAGGTGCCCGGTGTGGGGATCACCCGATCCGGTTTCAGGCCTTCGCGAATCGCGTTATCCAACTCAACCTGCGAGGGGGTGATGGTCTGTTGCGCGGCTGCATCGCGGCTCAGGCTGCCGGTTCCGCTTGACGCGGCATATGCACCCAGAAGCAACGGCATCAGCGCACGGATCATGGGCGAAAGGTTTGGTCGAGTTTGGCGCGCCGCGTTAGAAAATGAGGGGATCAGCACAAAGGATCAAAAAAGTGAGGTGAATAAATAAATAAACGAACCTGTGAATAAAGAATTTGCAGGGGACTATTGCCGCGCGTGTGGTTGCTATTGGTCGCTATTGGTTGCTATTGCTGGAATCGACAGTGATAACATTAATTAAATTTTGATTGAAACGAATGACTGAATCTAAACAGCCTAAAACTGATTTGCCGCACGCAGAATTAGTTAACACCGCCTCTAACATCAGCATGAGGCCGCTTCATAACTGGCTGGCTGAGACCTTAGGATCGACGCATTACAGCATCCGGCCTGCGTTCGCTGGCGATTTACATTCGTTGTATTTTCGCATAACCATCGGCAATGAAACGCGCATGGTAATCGACGCGCATGAGCGGCCATCCGACTTTCGGCACTATAAGCAGATTTCAGCGTTGTTTCACGGCGCAGACGTCAATGTGCCTACCGTGTTGGCAGGCGATGAGGGGCGTGGCTATTGGCTCACGACTGATTTGGGCGCTGAAACTTATCTCAAGGCATTTGAAGCAAACGGCGCCGCGCGCGAAACCAATGCCGACTCGCTGTTTCGTGATGCGCGGGGGGCGCTCATCAAATGGCAACTGACCTCAACACCTGGCGTTCTACTCGATAGCGATAGCGCATATCTGCACCATGAACTTAACCAGTTCTCAAACGGCTTTATCTATCAGCATCTGGGCGTCACCTTGACCACCACACAGCAGCAATCGCTGACCGAGGTATTCAATTTAATCGTGGCGTCTAACACCGCACAAGCGAGTGTTTATGTTCACCGCGATTTTGTGCCCCGGAATTTGCTCGCTTCCACGCCCAACCCCGGGATACTAGGCTTTCAGAACGCGATGATGGGCGCAATCAGTTACGACATTGCCTCGCTCTACAAAGATGTCGACATTTTGTGGGACGAAGAACGTATTCTTGACGGTACCATTCGATATTGGGAGGCGGCGAAAAAATCAGGATTACCAGTGCCTGTTGATTTTGGTGACTTCTACCGGGATGCAGAATGGATGGGGCTGCAGCGACATTTGAAAATGATGGGAACCTTCACCTTAGACGTGGATGATGCTCGCAACGCTCCGCGCCACCTGCAACATCTCGAACATTTGCCTCGTCTGATTTATTACGTGCGAGCGGTGGCCGAACGATACGTTGCACTTTTCCCGCTGATACGCTTGTTCGACAAGCTTAAAATTAGCGACGGCGTTGCGCGTACCGTGGGCGTGAGTTTTTAAATTAGCCTCGCGCGTCACTGTTCATCATCTGATTCTGCGCCACTAGCGGTCAACCATTGAACAAAAACCATATACGCTCCGTAACGATTAAACGTAAACTATCAGTCTATTTTTATAGCCGAGACTCAAAAATGAAACGTGAGCAGCTGCCGATCCCGGTCACACTCCCCAATGTCAACGCGCATGCAAAGCGCCGCGCCCGTCTGGCTAAATCATTGGGCGAAGGCCTGATGCTGCTGCCCACATCGCCAGAGCGCACTCGTAACGCCGATTCGCACTACGATTATCGTTGGGACAGCTATTTCTATTATTTGACCGGTTTCCGCGAGCCAGAAGCGGTAATCGCGATTACCCTTGGCAAGAAACCCCGTCATATTTTGTTTTGCCGCGATAAAGACATGGAACGCGAAATCTGGGATGGATTTCGATTCGGCCCGGCGATGGCAAAAGAGATTTTTTCTTTTGACGAAGCCTATTCCATTACCGAACTTGAACGCTTGATTCCGTCGCTGATGGCCAATTGTGATGTGGTGCATACGCCGCTTGGGGCAGATGCCGAATGGGATCAAACAATTTCGCGCTGGATTAACAGCGTTCGCGCGAAGGTACGCACCGGGATTACTGCGCCAGTTGAGCTGCGTGATGTGCGCCATGCCGTCAACGCCATGCGTTTGATCAAAGACGATGTTGAAATCGACATCATGGCGAGAGCCGGGAAAATTTCGTCTGACGCCCATATCCGCGCGATGAAAACAGCCAAGCCCGGCATGTTCGAATACCAAATTGAGGGCGAAATTCTGCATGAATTTATGCGCAAAGGCGCGCGCCAGGCGGCGTATGGCAGCATTGTTGCCGCGGGTAGCAATGCCTGCGTGTTGCACTATCGCGAGAATTCAGCGCCACTCAAAAAAGGCGATCTGATGTTGATTGACGCGGGCTGCGAGCTGGAAAGTTATGCCGCCGACATCACCCGCACTTTTCCGATCGCCGCAAAATTCAGCGGTCCGCAGCGCGATATTTATGAGTTGGTGCTTGAGAGCCAGTTGGCGTGTATCAACGCGTTAAAGCCAGGCGTGCCGTTTCACAAATATCACGAAGTCGCCGTGCAGGTGTTGGCGCAGGGCTTGATTGATCTGAAACTTTGCAAGGGCAGTCTGGATAAAGTCATTGCGACCGAATCCTACCGTCAATTTTATATGCACCGTGCCGGTCACTGGTTGGGGCTGGATGTCCATGACGCGGGGGACTACATGCAGCAAGGTAAATCCGTCAAACTCGAAGCGCGGATGGTGCTGACTGTGGAGCCGGGGCTCTACATTCGTCCTGCCGACAATGTGCCAAAGCATTTTTGGGACATCGGCATTCGCATTGAGGATGATGTGCTTATTACACAGACCGGGAATACCGTACTCACCACAAGCTGTCCCAAGTCAGTGAATGATATTGAAGCATTGACGGCGGGCTAAATGGCAATGAGCGCGCGCCGAACCGCAGATAAAGAGTGGATGTCGTGAAAATTCTAGTGATCGGCGCAGGGCCGGTGGGCGCAACGTTTGCGCTGCTGGCCGCGAAGTCAGGTTTAAACGTGTCGATGCTCGAAGCGCGCGAGGGTCCATCGCGCGAATCCCGCACTCTGGCGCTATCGCATGGCAGCCGGGAAGTACTCGAACGCGCAGGCGCATGGAGCCAGACGCTGCATGCGACCGAAATTCATACCATCCATACATCACAAAAAGGCGGCTTTGGTCGCACCGAAATTTCGCGTGAAGATGGCGGTGTGCCCGCGCTTGGTTATGTGCTGACCTACGCGGATTTGCAAACGGTGCTTGATGAGCAGTTGGTGAACGCAAATATATTGGTTGAGCGCGGCGCCACGGTATCGGCAATCACTGAGACGGGTGAAGGCGCAATCGTCACTTATTCGCGTCTTGGTGCTGACCAAAATACTAATCATGAAACTGAATATCGCGCTGCTGCGGATATTGTCGTAATGGCCGACGGTGGCGCAAATTTAGGCAAAGTGCCTGCCATCGTGGTTTCTGAAAAGGACTACGGCCAATCTGCGTTACTGGGGCATATCAACACCGATACCGAACATCAGAATCGCGCATTTGAGCGGTTCACGGGTGATGGCCCTGCCGCGCTGCTGCCTAAACATGGCGCGCGTGAATTTTCAATGGTGTGGATTGCCAAACCTGCGCACATTGAACAACTAAAGGTATTGGATGACGCCTGTTTTTGCGCCGCCTTTCAGGAACATTTTGGCTATCGTGCAGGCAAGTTTTTATCAGTGACGCAGCGTCGCTCCTACCCCTTAAAACTGCGTACTGTTTCGTCGCCTGTGGCTGGCCATATCGCCGTGATTGGCAATGCCGCGCAGGCCTTGCACCCGGTCGCGGGGCAAGGATTCAATTTGGGCCTGCGGGATGCGATGGCGCTGGTGAAATCGCTCGCTAAAACGAATGAGAATGTGACGACCAGACTTGCCAATTACGCACAGTCGCGCTCGCGAGATGTTGATCGCAGTGTGGGCTTTACCGATTTTCTGGTCTCGGCGTTTTCAAATGACCACGCAGCAACACGAATTCCGCGTGGCGTCGGTTTAGCGGCGGTCGATATGCTGCCATTTGCGCGGAAGGCACTCGCGAAGCGAATGTTATTTGGGGCGCCACGTTGAAATCGCACATCACGGTGGTCGGCGCGGGGCCGGTGGGTCTCGCATTTGCACTCGCCGCTGCTCGCAACGCTAGTGCAATACGCGGCGTGCGCGTCACCTTGATAGAGCGCCAAACCCTAGCACTGGCGCGGCCCTTGGGGGATGCTCCGCCTTCGGGAGCGAAGCATTTTGATACTCGAGTCTATGCAATCTCGCCGGGCTCAAAGACGTTTTTAGAAAGCGTCGGTGCCTGGCAAAAAATCCCTAATGAGCGCATTACCGATGTGCGCGCGATGCAGGTGTGGGGCGACGAGGTAGGCAAAGAGGTAGACGGCAAGGGGGATAACGAAGCTGGCAAAAATGCGGGCGAAAAAAATAATATTTGCTTTGAAGAAAGCGTAGCCGTTGCGCACATTGTGGAACACACGGTCCTCATGAATGCGTTGATTGAACGCTTGCATGCCTCAATTGCCGCCGGGGATAATATTCGCGTCATCGATAACGAATCGGTAGCCGCGATTTCGGAACAAAAAACTCATCGGACGCTGAGGTTATCGGGCGGCGCTGAAATAAGCGCAGACCTGATTGTCGGTGCCGACGGCGCGCATTCGGGAATCCGTGGGCTTGCAGGCATCACGGCCAAAACATTCGACTATGAAAGTGATGCTGTCGTCGCCAACTTCAAGACGACACTACCGCATGAAAATATTGCGCGACAGTGGTTTCTTGGCGATAGCGTGTTGGCTTTTCTGCCGCTGCCCGATCAGCAGATTTCGATTGTTTGGTCGGTGACAAAAATGCGCGCCGCTGAGCTACTTTCCCTGGACGCCGAAACGTTCGCAGAAACAGTCGCCGCGACGAGCAGCCACGCGCTGGGCGAGCTGACACTCATGTCCAAAACGTCTCGTGTGGCCCTGAAAAAATTGACGGCGCACAATTGGGTGCAGCCGCATTTGGCGTTAATCGGTGATGCCGCGCACGCGATTCACCCAATGGCGGGCCAGGGCGCTAATTTAGGTTTTGCCGATGCGCGCGCGCTGGTTCTCGCCTTGCAGAAGCGTTCATCTTTTTCAGCAGTAGGCGATATGCGGGTATTGCGCGAATACGAACGGGCGCGCCGCGAAGATGCCGCTACCATGGGCATGGTGACGCATGGGCTGCGCGAATTATATTTAAGCGACTTCAAGCCCCTCAAACGCGTCCGAAATCGGGGGCTGAATGTGCTGAACAAGATGCCATGGGCAAAATCGCTGGTGATGAATCATGCGATGAAATAGCCGAATATTCCCGTTCGCGCAAAATTTAACCATCCGTCGGGCGTTTTCTGCCAAATAAACGGCGGTTAGCCTTGAACCAAGCCGATCAGTCATACTCTCAACAATATCAGTGTAAATAAAGGATGTTTGTGAACCATCTTAACCGTCTTTCCCTGTTTTCTTCGTTCGTTGGCGCGGCATTGCTGGCGGCGTCATTGGTGGCTTTTGCCAATCCTGATGTGGTCAAAAAAGATATCGAGAAGAAATTTCCCGATATCAAAGTTGATAAAGTAACTAAGACCAACTACGGTGGTTTGTATGAAATTTTCGCCAACAATGAAATTTTTTATACCGACGACAAGACCAGTTTTCTGGTGCTGGGCAGCATTCTGGACACTCAATCACGCATCAATGTGAGCGAAGGCCGCCTCCAAAAATTGAATGTCATCAAGTTCGACGACCTGCCGTTTGATCAGGCGATTAAATTGGTGCGCGGTAACGGCACACGCCGAATCGCTATTTTTGAAGATCCCAACTGCGGCTACTGCAAAAAGTTTGAACAGGATCTGAATACGCTCGATAACATCACCGCCTATATCTTTCCGTATCCGATACTCGCGCCAGATTCTATGGACAAGGCCAAAGCCATTTGGTGTGCGCCTGACAAATTGAAGGCTTGGCAAGACGCGATGCTTCGCGCCACGCTGCCCACCAATAAAGGCACTTGCGATACACCGATCGAGAAAAACGTGGCGCTGGGCCAAAAATTTCGTATTAACGGTATCCCAGTGACATTTTTTGAAGACGGCGAACGCATCGCCGGCGCGGTGCCCAAAGACAAAGTGCTCGCAAAATTAGCATCGGTTGAACGCCCAGCCGCAAAGGTAAGCCTTAAATAAATATTGTCTTTTTGTTCCGTTTTTTATTAAAAAGGGCGCTGATGGCGCCCTTTTTAATTGCCTGCAAGTTTAATATCACACCCGGTTACCTAGCAATGCCCGCCATTACAAACAGCGCAACGGTCGCGCCCACTCCGACTATCCATACCAATGACCTCAAGCTTGCTTTATCGGTGATGTAGCACCAAATGTAGATAATTCGTGCGACGATAAAAGCAACCGCCAAGCCATCAATAGTGGCCGCAGGCACTTTAGCCAATGTCGCAATAATCACGGCGGAGGCAAAAAACGGAAATGCCTCAAAACAGTTGAGATGCGCTGCATATGCGCGCTTTGTTGATCCCTCTTGCCGCGCCAGCCAATCGCGGGGCGCGTTGTTGTCATAGCGCTTATCCCATTTGGCAAACCCCACGGCGATAAACGGCATGCAGCCGGCGATCAATACACACCAAAAGGCAATCGTCATTTTTGGGGCACTTTCGTCGGCGGAGAAATCGGGGTGGCAGCGCTGCTGGTGACGGTGGCAGTTTTCAGATTGGGATCATATCCGCGCGGCAGCAACACCCACATCCGACCCTGCTGCTTCATGCGGCCAGCCTGGCTGCCCGCCGCATCGCCAAATCCCCAGTAAAAATCAGCACGCACCGCACCGTTAATTGCCCCGCCCGTGTCTTGCGCCACCATCAGGCGATTCAGGGGCTGATTGGAGGACGGAAATGTAGTTGCCAGATAAACGGGGACACCCATCGGAATCACGCGCTGATCCACGGCAATCGAACGTTCTGCGGTTAGCGGTGCGCCTAGGGTACCGATCGGCCCGCTAAAGTCGTTGGGCAATTCTTTGAAAAAAACATAGCTCGGGTTACCGTTCATGAATTGCCGTACTTTTTGCGGGTTGCGCTTGGCCCATTCCTTTATGCCTTGCATCGAAGCACGCTCCAGCTTGATTTCGCCACGCCGAATAAGCAATC
This sequence comes from Burkholderiales bacterium, assembly GCA_025359285.1. GTDB lineage: Bacteria > Pseudomonadota > Gammaproteobacteria > Burkholderiales > Usitatibacteraceae > UKL13-2. The sequence continues at coordinate 2,673 of JANYGV010000126.1, read as the reverse complement.
CGCCCAGCGAACGAAACGGATGCCCATTTTGATCGGCATAGCCGACCCGAATCCGCGAGCCGTCGGGTAACTGAATTTGGCCGGAGCCCTGGATTTGCAAAAAAAATGACTCGATCGGATCATCCACCCAGGCGATTTCCAATCCTTGCAGCGGGGATGTCGCGCTGTCCCCTGCCCCGTCAATATTGCCGCGATCCAAATAAGGCACTAGTTTGTTCCCGACCAGCCTGCCGCGCAGCCGCCGATTTTTGAGATCGGGATAAAGCTCGGACAAATCGACCGTAATCAAATCTTGCGGTGCTGCATAAATCGGGTACCGAAATTCCGCTGAGCGCGTGCGGCTGCCCCGCAACAAAGGCTCGTAATAGCCCGTCACCACGCCGGTATCGCTGTTATCTGCGTTAACAGCGTGATACGGCTCGAATTCAGTTTCAAAAAATCGGGTGATATTGGCGGACGAGCGCGGCTTCAGCCGCGCGCCCGCCGCACAAACTTTAGTCCACACGGGCTGGGAATTGAGCGCCGGACAGCCTTGTAAAAATGCGTCAAGCGCCATGGTGACGTCATCTGTTCCCCAGCCGGGTAACGTCGCAAATGTGGTGCGCTCCAGGCGCCCGCGCACGGGTTCTACGCCTGGCACGGCAGGCTCCGGATCAATCGTGGGGATAATGGCCGTGGATGGCATCGCCAGGGGAGATACCGCGCAAACGGCGCAAACCGCACAGGGCGTGCATTGCTGTATTGCCTGTGCCAATGTGGGGACGGATTGGGGGCCGGAAGACGGTGCTGATGCACAGCTTGCCAGCAGCAGCGCGCTGATTAACGCCGTGAGCAACGACACGGCGCGGGTGGAGCGTTTAAAACACGTTTTTGCGATGAAGTTCATATTCTTACGAGTATACAATCGCAGATGCGGGATAACTATTTGCACACGGAGCAACAACATGTTTTGGGTATTTCTTCAGGTATTTATGGCGTTTGGGATTGGCATTTTTATTGTCTGGTGGAGCCTGCCCAGAAAGAAAAAAACCACCAAGCCTCCGCTGCCCACCAGCGATGCAAAAGATTAGTCTGCCATCGCAGTTACCCGTCAATGCACCGACCCACCGACCGGCTGCTAGTGCAATACCCGTGGCACCGACAGCGTAAATTCGGGCACGATAGCGTCAAACCGGGTGCCATCCTCCGCCACCATCTGATAAGTGCCGCGCATGGTGCCCACCATGGTGTTGATTGAAGACCCAGACGTGTATTCAAAATGCTGCCCCGGTTTTAGCACGGGCTGTTCGCCTACCACGCCCATTCCGCGCACCTCCTGAACCTGATTATCTGCATCGGTGATGATCCAGTGGCGGCTGATCACCTGTGCAGGTATCTCACCGGTGTTCTCAATGCGAACCGTATAGGCAAACACATATTGATCGTTTTCCTCGTCGGATTGGTCGGGAAGAAAAAACGATTGGGCAGTAACTTTAACGTCGTATTTTTTAGGTTCGTTCATTTCGAAATGCTAGCACGTTGGTGGCGGGGTATGAGCAAGCCTCTTCACGGATTCCAAATCTCCAAAGGCATCAATATATAAAGGCATAAAGGTACGGCATTTAAGGATGAAACTTAAAAGTCACCGCTTTCAAGTAGCATGATGTTGCGCCTTCACATTATCTTATTGAGCACAAATGAACGACACATTAATCGCACCAAGTTCCGCGAAAACCAAACTTACTCCCTCAGCCATCCATCGCTACCTCGATCAATATGTGATTGGGCAGAATGACGCGAAACGGGCTTTGTCGGTGGTGGTTTATACGCATTTTCGAAACGCGCTGCATAAAAAAAACGCGCTTGCCGAAACGTCTGGCGTGTCGCTGGGCAAAAGTAATGTGTTGCTAGTTGGCCCAACGGGTACCGGGAAAACGCTGCTTTGCGACACGCTTTCTCGCGCGATCAATGTGCCGTTTGTGACAGCGGATGCGACCTCGCTGGCGCAAACAAAATTCATGAATGAGGAAATTGAATCGATTTTGCAGCGTCTGCTGAACAAGGCAGACGGCGATCTCGCGCGTGCCGAGCGAGGTATTGTTTTTATTGATGAAATCGACAAATTGAAAGCCGTCGGGACCGAGGCGCGCAGCACGTCTGGCGAAAGTGTGCAGCATGCACTGTTAAAAATTATGGAGGGCTCGCTGGTGAAGTTAGCGAATGGCGTTGCGATAGATACGACCAATATCATGTTCATTTGCGGCGGCGCATTTGTGGGTCTGGACCAAATCGTCAAGCACAGCAAGGCCTATGGCTTTATCTCGGTAACGGATAACAATAATCAGAAAATTTTGGACCGACTAAATTCGCGCATCAAGCCGACCGATTTGATGTCGTTCGGTTTGATTCCCGAATTCACAGGGCGTCTGCCGGTGGTGGCCAGTCTGGCACCGCTCACGCAGGCGATGCTGGTGTCGATCATGACCGTGCCGAAAAATTGTCTTTACAACCAGTTTCGTGAAGTGTTCAAACGCGAAGGCGTGGAGCTTAAGATCGAAGCACGCGTGTTCGATGAAATCGCATCACTCGCCGTGGAATACAAAGTCGGCGCACGCAGCCTGCGCGGCATTTTTGAGGAAATGATCGCGCCCATATTATTCGCGATTCCCGACCAGCCAGACGTGAAGGCTGTGT
>JANYGV010000121.1 GCA_025359285.1 Burkholderiales bacterium | reverse complement strand
ATTCAGGGTTCAGGTTTAGCGACGGAGATTGCGGCGGTAATTAATGCCGCAACACTGTCGAATGAATCAAACGCGATTGCGAAGAGCCTACTCGATAAAGAAAAGACGGCCGTTCTACTCGGCAACTTTGCGCAACATCATCCCGACGCGTCAACGCTTCATGTCATCGCGCAAGAAATCGCGCGGCTATCCGGCGCCACGCTCGGCTTTCTGGGCGAAGCCGCAAATAGCGTGGGTGCAGAAATCGTTAATGCAAACGCTAGCACTGGTGAGCATTTTGAGGCAAAAATGGCTGAAAAGCCGCTCCACGCTTGCCTCTTACTTGGTGTGGAGCCAGAGCTGGATTGCGCCGCGCCTGTAACCACAATCAACGCGTTGAAGTCCGCTGAATTTGTGGTGGCATTGTCTGCATTCCAAACGTCCGCGATTGATTATGCAAATGTGATTTTGCCAATTACGCCATTCTCCGAAACAGCCGGCACGTTTGTCAATACCGAAGGCACGGTGCAAAAATTTAATGGTGTGGTGAAGCCACTTGGTGAGGCGCGTCCCGCGTGGAAAGTAATTCGTGTGCTGGGCAATATGTTAGGTCTTGATGGTTTTAATCAGGACAACGTGGATGCGATACGAAATGAAATCGCGCCGGATTTGCAGGCCTTTGTTAACGCGAAATTGAGTAACGAAATTCGTGATGTGGCGATTACGCTTCCGCCGCCTGCAACCGGAATTGAGCGCATCGCTGAAGTGCCGATTTATGCTGCCGATGCGCTGGTACGCCGCGCGCCATCGTTGCAAAAATCAGCCGATGCCAAGAATGCAAAAATTGTGTTTTTAGCCAGCGATGTATTTACAAGTCTTGGCTTGGTCGATGGCGCGGATGTGCGCATTGTTCAAGGCGCAGGAGCGGCAATATTAGAAGCGAAGCGCGACAAAACATTGCCGTCAGGCTGCGTTCGTGTGGCGTTGGCATTAGCGGAAACATCGGCCCTGGATAACGCATTCGGCGCAGTAACGATTGAAAAAATTTCACTCGCGGCGGCGGCGGATTAACGATGTTTGATACGATTTATTCCACGCTCGACTCTGGTTTTATGAATGCACTTGGCCCTGCGATGGGCCCGCCCGCCTTCGCGACCGCATGGGCGCTCGCAAAGGTGGTTTCGGTGGTAGTGCCGCTACTGATATTTGTGCTGTATTTCCAATTGGTGGAGCGCTGGGTCATTGGCTGGATGCAGGTGCGGCGCGGCCCGAATCGGGTCACGTTTTTTGGCATCAAATGGCTTGGCGGTTTTGCACAACCCATCGCCGATGCGCTGAAGTTGTTGCTTAAAGAGCAGATCGTTCCAACCGGTGCGAATCGCTGGTTATTTTTATTGGCACCGGCGCTATCGGTCGCACCCGCGATGGCCGTGTGGGCCGTGGTGCCGTTCATGCCAGGCTGGGTGATCGCGAATGCGGATGCGGGCTTGCTGGTGGTACTTGCGTTGACCTCGATGGGCGTTTACGGCGTTATCATCGCAGGCTGGGCGTCAAATTCGAAATACGCATTCCTGGGTGCGATGCGTTCCGCCGCGCAAGTGGTGAGCTACGAAATCGCCATGGGCTTTGCGCTGGTCGGCGGCTTGATGGCGGCGCAGACGATGAATCTTTCGCAAATGGTCGCGAAGCAAGATGGCGCATATGGATTTGCCGAATGGTTTTTCATTCCGCTGTTTCCATTGTTCATGGTGCACTTTATCGCCGGTGTGGCGGAAACCAATCGCCATCCGTTCGACGTGGCTGAAGGCGAATCAGAAATTGTCGCCGGCCCGCTGGTGGAATATTCGGGCATGACATGGTCGCTATTTTTCTTAGCCGAATACGCGAATATGTTATTGGTTGCAACCATTTCCACGATCATGTTTTTGGGCGGCTGGTTGTCACCGTTTCCGCATTCAGTTCCAGTGTTAGGTGCGCCAAGTATTTTCTGGATGCTCGTCAAGATGATGACGCTGATGCTCATGTTCGTCTGGATTCGCGCTTCATTTCCGCGCTATCGCTATGACCAAATCATGCGCCTGGGCTGGAAAGTATTTATCCCGATTACCATTGTGTGGATCATTGTGGTCGGCGTAATGATGCTGGATCCCGTTCGGAATTGGGCACCGTTCTCTATTTGGTTTGGAAAGCTAGGTGGTAACTGAGCATGTGGGATAGAACCAAAGAATTGATGAGCAGCATGATGTTAGGCGAGCTGCTGCAAGGCTTGAAATTAACCGGGCGGCACTTGTTTGCGCGCAAAATCACGGTGCAATTTCCGGAAGAAAAAACCCCGCAAAGTCCGCGATTCCGTGGCTTGCACGCGTTGCGCCGTTATCCGAATGGTGAAGAGCGTTGTATCGCCTGCAAGCTGTGCGAGGCGGTGTGCCCCGCGTTGGCGATCACGATTGAATCGGAGCAGCGCGATGATGGCAGCCGTCGCACCACGCGCTACGACATTGATTTGACCAAATGTATTTTCTGCGGCTTTTGCGAAGAATCGTGCCCGGTGGATTCGATTGTTGAAACCCATTTGCTCGAATATCACGGCGAAAAGCGCGGTGATCTTTATTACACCAAACCGATGCTGCTGGCGATTGGCGATAAATACGAGACTGAAATCGCCAGCCGTCGCGCGGAAGATGCGAAATATCGTTAAACGATAAATGTGAAAAACAAGCAGCGCTGTCGTTATCAGATAGATGTTCTAAATTAAAACAACAATGACTTTCCAATCGATTATTTTTTATATCTTCGCCGCGATTCTGATTGTTTCGGGATTGCGTGTGATCACGGCAAGAAACCCGGTGCATGCCGTGCTGTTTTTGGTGCTCGCGTTTTTTACCGCATCCGGTTTGTGGTTGCTGCTGTATGCGGAATTTTTGGCGATTACGCTCATCCTCGTTTACGTTGGCGCGGTGATGGTGCTGTTCCTGTTTGTGGTGATGATGCTGGATATTAATTTCGACAAGCTGCGCGAAGGCTTCTGGAAATATTTGCCGGTTGCGGCCACAGTCGCCATTGCGATGGTGGTCGAGATGGTGCTGCTCATCACCAGCAAAAATTTCGCCCTCGCCAATAAAGCGTTTGGCGCGCCGCCTGCCGCTGGCATTTCGAACAGCAAAGAACTAGGCCGCATTCTGTATACAGATTACTTATTGCCGTTTGAATTAGCGGCCGTCATTTTGCTGGTCGCGATTGTCGCGGCTATTGCGCTGACATTGCGCCCGCGTAAGGAAGCGAAATCACAAATTGTCGGCGATCAGGTTCGCGTTAAAGCGAGTGATCGTCTAAAAATTATCAAGATGGATGCGGAAAAAGAAATGCCGCCCGAATCCACAGCAATCCCAACCCCGCCCGCCGCGTAGAAAATCGACATGATCGCTATTTCCCACTATCTCGTTTTGTCCGCAATCTTGTTCGCGATTTCCGTCGCGGGTATTTTTTTGAATCGCAAAAATATTATCGTGCTGCTGATGGCGATTGAATTAATGCTGCTCGCGGTAAACATGAATTTCATCGCGTTTTCACATCATTGGGGCAATCTTGCGGGGCAGGTCATGGTGTTTTTTATTCTCACCGTTGCGGCTGCTGAATCCGCAATTGGCCTAGCGATTCTGGTGATTTTATTTCGCAATTTGCGCAGCATTAATGTGGATGATATTGCCACG
>JANYGV010000313.1 GCA_025359285.1 Burkholderiales bacterium | reverse complement strand
GTTCAAAGCGGGCGGAATAAATCAACGCAGGCGAATCTACCCAGAATAAAACCGCTAGCGATAATTTAACTGCCCTGCCGAAAGGGCTCAAACGACTGTCGGCTAATCAAATGAGCCGTCTAAGAAATTTAATGTGGTCTTGCGGCATTACAACGAGTGGTGGCTGCTTCGCCCTGTGCGCGATGATTTATTCAGAGCCCATGTTCGCGGTCGACCATGCTAAATAATGAAAGTCGATAGCGTTGCAGTTGCTCGTGTTTGCAGTCTTACTGATTTGTTGGCCGACTCGACTTGTCTTGTCTTGCCATGTCATGTCTTGGCGAGAGCGAGGGCAAGGCATATGCCCGCACAAAGCTTGCCGTAGGGTTGCCGTGGGTTTGAAATTTACGTTAGTTGGGCGGCTCATTCGTATTGTTCCTTACTGATTTCGCTTTTTACGATTAATCCGATTGAATCTGTGCCACACCGGCTAAATACAGAGACGTAGTACAACCGTGGCGCGTCACGTTGTGGCAACGGTCAGTCGACGATTCAATTATCCCAGCTGCTTGTAAACGAATCATCGCAAATTGAAAAATCGGAACTAAACGTGTCATCCGCACCAACTTGAAAAGCATGGCTGTCGTCAGTGGAAATCGGCGAGGAGGCAAAACAATCATCAGCGCTCATTGAGTTGCTTGTGTCAAAAGCTGACGATTCATTCCCCAAGCCAGCGGAGGATGAAACATCCAAAAACGAATCGCTTACGAAGTGGTCGTATTGGGTAACACCGTATATGTTGCCATTGATGTCTACATCGCCAACCATTGGTGCACCATCGATATTGAAAGCTGGCCCGGAGCTGAATACTTCCGTGAAGGCATCGCTCAAATTTGTAGAAATTCCCATCAGCGCAGAAAGAAAACCCATTAGCACCTCCCTATTGTCTATTTTGAGGCATTTGCCTCACTCCAAATTTTATACTACACCACTATTATAGCAACAAATATTACTATCGTCAATTTTTATGTTACTATATTGGGTTGCTTGGTATGGGCAAGCACCACATGATTCGGGTGTGAGAACGACAAACAAACTTGTAGAAAAAAAGTCGGCTAGAGAGCTTTTGGCGCTAAATTTGCGCCTTATGCGGGTTAGGAAAAACATCACGCAGGAAGGATTGGCGATGGCAGCCGGGGTTAATAAAAACTATATATCGCAAATCGAATCCCGCACCCGGGCAGTTTCTATTGATATCGTGGACCGGCTTGCGCACGCGTTAGGCACCTCTGCAGCGGCGTTACTAGCTGACGAGTAGCATGTAAAAATGTATTGCAAGTAAAAATTATTACACCACAAACCTTAGGTCAAGCGAGTGACCGAAACAAAAATCAAGGTTATAGACGACAACCAGCAGTTGGGCAATATTCTTAAATCGCAAGCGTGCATAGAGCAATTCGGATTCAAAACAAAAAGTGCAAATATGGTGCAAATCATTACACCATCAGCGACCTGTTGTTTTTAATGTAGTTTTCTTAACATTCTGTTTTTATTGAGTAAATATTGGAATAGCGCATCGTTGAAATGTGGTTGCAGTAGGGAAAAACCACTAGGCACGAGGATTGAAAATCCTTGTGTCGGTGGTTCGATTCCGCCCCAGGCCACCAAAAAAAATCGTTTTAAGAAGTGCAAAGAAGTCCATTAAAGCCGTTTCCTTTTAGGGGAAACGGCTTTTTTCATTCCAGCGCCGTCCACATCATTCCGTTGGCATCCGGGGGTAAGTGGGGGTAACTCTGTGGGGTAACTGCCTTACCCCCAATATGTGTTGCCCCAAATATCGAGCGTTAAACATGCCTCTCACTGATTCCGGCGCACGCAATGCAAAGGCCAAAGCAAAACCCTACAAACTCGCGGACGAGCGCGGCATGTTCTTGCTGGAAAACCATCCGGCGCGAAGTGGTGGCGATTGAAATATCGCTTTACAGGCAAAGAGAAACTGCTTTCCCTTGGCGTGTACCCCGACGTGGGATTAAAGGACGCACGCGAAAAGCGCGATGCCGCCCGCAAGTTAATTGCAGCCGGGATCGACCCTTCCGCCAATCGCAAAATTCAAAACGCCGCGCGAGTCGAACGCGCGGAAAACAGTTTTGAAGTGGTCGCGCGTGAGTGGTACGCAAAGCATTCGCCCAAATGGGCTGTGAGCCATGCAAGCAAAATACTTACCCGGCTGAAAAAAGATGTGTTTCCGTGGATTGGCGGGCTCCCAATTGCAGAAATCGCCGCACCTGAACTACTTGCCACGTTGCGACGAATCGAGTCTCGCGGTGCCATAGAAACGGCGCACCCGGCGCACCAAACATGCGGACAAATCTTTCGCTACGCGGTCGCCACGGGCCGCGCTACGCGTGACCCTTGCGAGGACTTGCGCGGCGCGTTGCAGCCCGTGATTTCAACCCATCACGCATCAATCGCCGACCCGAAGGAAATCGGTGCCCTGCTCCGCGCAATGGACGCGTACAGTGGCGAATTCGCCACGAAATGCGCGGCCCGCTTGGCCCCGCTTGTGTTCCTTCGTCCCGGTGAACTACGCGGTGCGGACTGGGCGGAAATTGACCTTGAAAAATTCGAATGGCGCATTCAGAAGGCACGCACGAAAGCGAGGGTGCCGCACGTTATCCCGTTCTCTACACAGGCGGTATCAATCCTTGCAGAATTGAAGCCATTAACCGGGGATGGACGGCTCGTTTTCCCCGGCGTGCGTAGCCGAGAGCGACCACTGTCAGAAAACACCGTAAACGCAGCGCTTCGACGCATGGGATAGGCTGGCATGGCGGCTCGTTTGTGCTGCCACGCGAAACAATCGGTGACGGTGGCGAGCGAATCGTTTACCAGGCAGACGGAACAGCTGAGAACACATTTCGTGAACGTGGCACAACAGAGCAATGGCGCGAACGTGTCGCAAAATTTTGTGTGGGGAATTCGCGGCTGACGTTTGCCGTGTCGTGCGCGTTTGCGGGGCCGGTTATCCGTCCCGCTGGAATTGACAGCGGCGGCTTTCATTTGCGCGGTGATTCGAGCTGTGGCAAGACCAAGGCCCTTCGCGTCGCAGCGTCTGTGTACGGTGGCCCGAACTACATGCAGCGATGGAGGACAACCGATAACGCGTTAGAGGGCATGGCCGCGCAACACTGTGACGGTCTGCTGATCCTTGATGAATTGGCACAGGTGGACTCGAAAACCGCTGAGGAATGCGCTTACAGGCTCGCGAACGAAACGGCCAAAGCGCGAAGCACGAAAACGGGGCAAGCGCGGGCACGCCTGCAATGGCGATTGCTCTTTTTGAGTGCAGGCGAGATAGGACTCGCGGCGCACATGGCCGAAAGCGGCAAGCGAGCAAAGGCAGGACAAAAGCTGCGTAGAGCTGATATTCCAACCGATGCGGGCGCGGGCCTTGGCATCTTTGAAGCACTTCATGGATTCGATAACGGCGCGACGTTTGCGCAGCATCTTTGACAAGTTAGCGAGGCGCAACACGGTGCCGTAGGACACGCGCTTCTTCCTTGGCTGATAGGTCATGCTGACTCGCTGCGCAAGCGCGTACGCGACGATATAGAGCGTTTGGTGCAGGTATGGGTTCCCGCGAATGCGTCGGGCCAAGTGCAACGGGTGGGCCGACGTTTTGCCGTGGTTGCGGTGGCGGGAGAGCTGGCAACAGAGGCAGGGTTCACCAGCTGGCCCATCGACGAGGCGACGTATGCTGCGAAAACGTGCTTCCAGCCGTGGCTAGATTCGCGCGGTGGCATTGGTAACGCGGAGGATCGGGCCATGTTGCGGCAAGTGCGAGCCGTGATACAAAAAGATGGTGACGCACGCTTTACCAACTGGGATCGTGCCAATGACGACCATGCACCGAAGGTTATGAATCGCCTGGGCTTCCGAAAGCCGGTGAAAGATTCGATGGGGGAGTTTGCTGGGTGGGATTACTACTTCTTGCATAAACCCTTCCGCAGTGAGGTGTGTAACGGGTTTGATTCAAAGGCCGTGTTAAAAATTCTACGGAACCATAGGCATTTGGAAATTGCAAAGGGTCGCGCCTTCGATATAAAACAACGCTTGTCCGGCGTTGGCCTGATGAATTGCTATTGCGTGAAGTCTTCGATTCTTAAATCGGAATCTGACGATTGACGGCGAAAGCCGTGAAGTCGCTCACGCGGCGAAGGGGCGCGGGGAGGATTCTTCTCGCGCGGCAAAACCGTTTCGAGCGAAGCGATTTTCAAGAAACGACGTGGGCTTTTTGTCTGCGAACGTCAGTAAACTTTTGTCGCCGACGCTACATTGACCCATGCGGGGTCAGTTTTCGGTCGGCGACAACACTGCATGAACAGCGGGCGATCGTAAATGCTGACGTGGGTGCTCGTCCTCATCGTCGGCACCATCGCCCTCGGTTTGTTGGCGCGGATGCTGTCAAAGCTCGGCCTGTGGCGCCTGCCGGGCGATATCCGCTTCACCTACAAAGGCCGCGAAATTAATTTGCCGATTACCTTCACGATTTTGATCTCGGCGGCG
>JANYGV010000116.1 GCA_025359285.1 Burkholderiales bacterium | reverse complement strand
GACATCATGAGCTGATGCGCTTCAAAATTCTGCTCCGCGCGACCTGCGTTAGCGTTGGTTCCCGCATTGGCTTTCTCGCGCAGCGCCAGACGCTGGCCAACGCCAAACCGATGCTGCTCGTCAATAATCGCCAGCCCCAGTTTTGCGAATGCCACCCCATCCTGAAACAGCGCATGCGTGCCAATCGCGAGCTGAGTTTTGCCCGCTGCAATATCAGCAATGGCCTCGCGCTTTTCCTTCGCCTTCAAGCTGCCGGTCAACCAGGTCACCGTCACGCCTAGCGGCGTGAGCAGGCCGTAAAGCTTGCGGTAATGCTGCTCGGCGAGGATCTCGGTGGGCGCCATCAATGCCGCCTGAAAGCCATTTTCAATGGCTTGCACCGCCGCCAATGCGGCCACAATGGTCTTGCCGCTACCGACATCGCCTTGCAGCAAACGCTGCATGGGATGAGGTGCAGCGAGATCCGCCGCAATTTCATTGGACGCGCGAATTTGTGCGTTCGTCAGCGCAAACGGTAGCGTTGTTTTGAACGCTTTGGTCAATTTGGTTTTACCGATCAAACGCGGCGCAGATTTCAAGTCGCGCGCGGCGCGGGCTTTTTTCATCGCAAGTTGTTGGGCCAACAGCTCGTCAAATTTAATGCGTTGCCACGCCGGATGGGTGCGCTCCACCAGGCTGGATTGCGCGGCCTCGGCGGGCGGGCGATGCAGCGTCAACACACTGGTGCGAAAATCGTGAAGACGATAATTTTGTCGAACTAACTCCGGCAATGCATCGTTGAGCGAATTTTTATTGTTGAGCGCAGCCAGCGATTTATCAATCGCGCGGCGCAGGATGGTTTGCGATACGCCCGCGGTGGTGGAATAAATCGGGGTGAGCACTTCGGGCACAGGCTCATTCGCGGTCACGATCCGATAGCGCGGATGCACCATCTCTGCCCCGAAGAATCCCTGCCGCACTTCACCAAAAAGCCGCAACCTTTTACCCACCGCCATTTGCTTAATCTGGCTACCATAAAAATTCATAAAGCGCAGATACAGTAGCTCATCGCCGTCCTGGGTTTGCACCACCAACTGGCGGCGCGGACGATAAGTGATTTCACTATGAATAATCTCGGCCTCGATCTGGCAAGCTTCGCCAATGCGCGCATCGCGCACCTTCGTGATGCGGGTCTCGTCTTCGTAGCGAATCGGCAAATGCAGCGCAAAATCCCAGTCTTCGCGCAGGCCGATTTTCGCCATTTTTTCCGCCGCCGTAGAGGCACTCTCTTGCCGGGGTTTGCTGGGCGAGGGCGGTTTCTTTCTGGACGGCAATTTGGATTTAATCAAACCGGTACGGCTGAATCGAGTAACACCAGGCGCATTTTTTCAATGAAAAAGTCGGGCTTCAACAACTCAACCGTTGCTCGATGTTGGAACCTCAGGCAGCACCATGATGGCTTCCATTTCAATTTGCGCACCGCGCGGGAGCGAGGCGACGCCAATGGCCGCGCGCGCCGGGAAGGGCTCATTAAAATAGCTCACCATGATCTCGTTTACTTTTGCGAAGTGGCCAAGATCAATCATGAATACGGACAGTTTGACAATGTCGTTTAACGTCCCGCCACTGGCGATGCACACAGCCGTCAAATTATCGAACACGCGCTTGATTTGGTTCTCGATCCCATCCACCAGATGCATGGTGGCAGGGTCAAGCGGTATCTGCCCTGAAAGATAAACAGTATTGCCCACCCTGACAGCTTGTGAATATGGGCCAATGGCAGCGGGAGCGAACGGCGTCGAGATAATTGTTTTCATTTTTCGGGATGGCGGTTGTCGTTGATTTCTTTATGCGCTTCGACGTCCTTAGTTTCTGCGTCCTTAAAAACCGTGCGCTCTTTGCTGCCGTCTTTATGCGAGTCCTTGCGTGCCTCTTTGTGTGACTCTTTGTGTGACTCTTTGTGTGACTCTTTGTTGCCCTCGCGAATCTGCGCTGATTTTAACCGCGTTAGGCGCACCACCTCTGGCAAATTTCGCAACTGCTTCATCACGCTCGCCAGGTGCAAACGATTTTTTACATCAATCGTAAATTGTAGCGTGGAATATTTTGCGTCACCCGCGTCCAAAGCGTCCATCCGCACTTGCGCAATATTTGAATCGGCACTCGCGATCTCGGCTGCAAGCCGTGCCAATACACCACGTCGGTCGGTGACCAGAATACGAATATCCACTTTAAAAAACCGATCAATCGACGGATCCCATTGCACATCCACCCATTTTTCAGGATCGAACTTGAACGGGTGTACCGCCGGACAATCGTGGGTATGAATAATGAGGCCCTGTCCGCCTTTCATCTGCGCAATGATTGGGTCACCCGGAATAGGTCGGCAACATAACGCGAATTGCACCGCCATGTCCTCGGTGCCGCGAATAATGATGGCCTCTTTGGGCCGATGCTCCGGCGCTTCAAGATCTGCCAGCGCGAACAGCTTGCGCGCGGCCACGACAGCGAGGCGTTTGCCCAGACCGATTTCAGTCAACACTTCTTCTTTGGTCGTGGCGTGGTCGCCCTTGAGCAATCGCTGCCAATGGATGCGGCCGATATCGTTCGGCGCAAAATTAAGTGAGCTCACCGCCTGAATCAGCAACAATTCACCTAACTCGACCGATTCTGAAAGCCGCGTCGATTTGAGATATTGGCGAATGTGCGCCCGCGCTCTGCCAGTAGCCGCGTAGTTGAGCCAGGCGGCATTGGGGCGGCCCGATACATCGGTGATGATCTCGACGCGATCACCATTTTTGAGGCGGCTTGAGAGCGGCACACTTTCATCATTTACTTTGGCACCGACCGCACGATTGCCAACATCGGAATGCACCGCATAGGCGAAATCAATCGGCGTGGCACCCTTGGGTAACGAGGATATTTTGCCTTTCGGCGAAAAGACGTAGACCGCATCTGGAAACAAATCGACCTTGATATGCTCCAAAAATTCCAGCGCATCGCCAGTGCCGGATTGAATCTCGAGCAGCGATTGCAGCCACTGGTGGGTCTTTTGCTGAACATCAGACAACGAGGTGTCGTGCGCGTCGGAGGTTTTATATAGCCAGTGCGAGGCCACCCCGGCTTCGGCAATTTTGTGCATGTCGGCGGTGCGGATCTGCAACTCAATCGGCGTCCCGTATGGGCCAAACAACGTGGTGTGCAGCGACTGATAACCGTTTGATTTGGGGATCGCGATGTAGTCTTTAAATTTTCCGGGAAACGGTTTGTACAGCGTATGCAGGGCCCCCAGCGCCACATAACAAGAGGGTAGATCGTTGACAATAATTCGAAAGCCGTAAATATCGAGCACCTCAGAAAACGAGATGTGCTTTTCCTGCATTTTTTTGTACACCGACGACAAGAACTTTTCTCGTCCCGTCACCGTGGCCTCAAGCTTGAATTCTTTCAAGCGGGCTTTCATCGCGTCCAGTATTTTGCCGATCACCTCGCGGCGATTCCCGCGCGCCGCTTTGACCGCTTTTTCAAGCACCTTGAATCGATTGGGGTGCGAATAGCGAAAACCCAAATCCTCAAGTTCGTAGTAAACATTATTGAGCCCGAGGCGATTGGCGATGGGCGAGTAAATCTCCAGCGTTTCCTTCGCCACTCTCTCCTGTTTAGAAAGCGAGACTGCGCCGAGGGTGCGCATATTGTGCAAACGATCCGCGAGCTTGATCAAAATAACGCGCAAATCGCGCGCCATGGCCAGTAGCATTTTGCGAAAATTCTCGGCTTGGGCCTCTTCGAGTGTGGCGAATTGCAGTTTGTCGAGCTTGGATACGCCATCAACCAGTTCGGCGACGGCTTTACCGAATTTGGTCGCAATCTCATCTTTGGTGGTGGGCGTATCCTCCACCACATCGTGCAACATCGCGGCAATCAACGCCTGCGGATCAAGGTGCCATTCAGCAAGAATGGTGGTAACCGCCAGTGGATGGGTAATGTACGGCTCGCCCGAATTGCGAGTTTGGCCTTGATGCGCAGCTTTGGCCATCGCAAACGCTGCTTCAACTTTCGCCAAGTCTGCGGGCTTGAGATAATTAAGCAGCTTTTTTAGTGAGATGAACTCGGTCTCATGGTGAGCGCCGACATCCGCGGGCTGGATGATAGGCAGCGCGCCCAGGTTCTCATCCGCAATTGAATCCGGTGTTGCGCCATGGTCCGTGGCCCGCTTGCCTACGCGGGTTCGGGCATGGATTCTTGCCGGGCTTGTGCTACCGCCCGCGTGTTTGCTGGTGCCGGGCGCGGCAGAAGGAGGAGAACTGTTATCCATGATTACTCATGACGTCAGATCCTTCTCCATCTAGCCGGTTAGCGTAAGACTATTGCGACTACATCTCAGTTGCGGCCGTCGGCACCACGGGTGACAAGATGCTCACGCCGATATGTCCGGCCGCAATTTCTCGCAACGCGATTACGGTTGGCTTGTCCTTGCCCGGATCGACATAGGGCGCGGAACCGAGCGCCAACTGTCGCGAACGTGCCGTGGCAGCCAAGGTTAATTCAAACCGGTTTGGAATCAATTTAACGCAATCATCAACGGTAATACGAGCCATTTTGAATACTCCACTGGGGTTACTGGATACGGCGGCTGGATTGCCGCCAAGAATTTAATTTGATTGAACTTAAAATAAAAGTTTTGCGCACGGCATTACTGAATGACAAAGCATGACAACTACAAAAAGATTTGTCTGCTGCAAATCGATGGTGTGTTGAAAATAAACGCGGTGCCGTCATTAATTGTGCACTAATGCAGCTTGGAATGTACCGTTAAGCTTGCCGCTACGAAATAAGATCGGCGTAACGCTTTAGCTGATGCGCCGCGGTTAATCTCAGCGCTCGCGTGACGGCCTGCAAATCAGCCAAAGCTACGCTAAAGTCTTTATTAATAATAACATAGTCGGCTTGATGGACATGGCGTAAATCCTCCCGCGCCGCAGCGAGACGTCGTTCCACCACCTCCGTTGTGTCCTTGCCGCGCTTCACCAAGCGTTCCCGCAACACCTCAATCGAGGGCGGCAGGATGTAGATAAAACTCATATCCGGGAAAATCTTTTTCACTTGCCGCGCGCCCTGCCAATCAATCTCCAGCAAAACATCTTCTCCGGCCGCGCGCGTCGCTTCAATCCAGCGTTTGGACGTGCCGTACAAATTCCCGTACACCTCGGCGTACTCCAGGAATTCGCCCTCGCCAATCAGTGTTTCGAACGTTTCACGGTTGACAAAGTGATACTCACAGCCTGACACTTCGCCGGGCCGCGGCGGTCGCGTGGTGGTCGACACGGAAAGCCGAATCGTGGGGTCGCGTTCCAGCAGCGCCGCCACCAGGCTCGATTTACCCGCGCCTGACGGAGCGACGATGGTATAAAGGCAGCCAGGATAATTGAGCGCGTGTTCCAAATACATGACCTATTCAATGTTCTGAATCTGCTCGCGCATTTGCTCGATCAGCACTTTGAGCTCCACCGATACATTGGTAGCATCGGTTGAAACCGATTTAGAACCCAGCGTGTTGGCCTCGCGATTAAGCTCCTGCATCAGAAAATCGAGCCGTTTGCCCACCGTGCCGCCACCCTTCAACACGCGCCTGACTTCGGCCACGTGCGTGGACAGCCGGTTAAGCTCCTCCGCCACATCGATGCGCGACGCAAATAGCACCACCTCCTGTTTGATGCGCTCGTCGGTTCCCGCCTGCGCGAAAGCATCGGCGAGTTTTACGGTCAATTTCTCCTGATAAGCCGCGACCAGCTGCGGGATCAGCGGCGTTACTTGTTTGACCAGCGCATCAATCCCGTCCAAGCGCTCCCGCAGCATCTGGCCGAGCTTTTCGCCTTCGCGCGCACGGGTAGCGTTGAGTTCTTCGATCGCTTTTCTCAGTAGCGCCAGTAATTTTTCTTTGGCCTCATCCGTGCCCATTGCCTCCGCCGCCATCACCCCAGGCGCATGCATGATTTCCCAAACTGAAAGATCGCGCGCGGCAAATTTTGCTTTTATCAAGGTTTGCATCTCGGCCAACGCCGTTAATGCGGCCTCGTTAGGCGAAAATGCTTCGCGGGTGGCGACTGGCGTGAATTGCACCCGACAATCGACTTTGCCCCGCGTTAACTTGGCAGCGACCAGCTCGCGCATAATATGCTCGAGTGAACGCAAATCCTCCGGCATACGGGTTTGAAATTCAAGATAACGGTGATTTACTGACTTCAATTCCAGCTGAAATCGTCCGCCAGGCACTTCGCCGCTTACAGACGCAAATCCGGTCATACTGGCAACTGACGAGGTCATGGCAATTTGGTGGCGTATTGAAGGTGGAAGAGGTTGTGCGCAAAAGATAAATTTATTTAAGGCGCAAGCTAAAAAAGCCGACATAGAATCACAGATGGCATCCTAAAACAGGATGTCCAAGGTGAAACAAAAGCAGGGAAAACGTAAAATACTGAAATGCAACCAAGTCTCAAATCGCTTGGATATCTTTACATCATCATCACTATTCGCACGAAGTATAGCTTAGGCATTCAACCCGTCGCCCAGTTGCGCGTTTTACTGGGCATTCGGCCCCTTTTATGACAAATGGCAACCCAATCTAATCAACCGCTGCCCGACGGCTACCAGCTGCAAAATTACAAAATTGAAAAACTGCTCTCGTCGGGTGGATTTTCAATTGTGTATTTGGCGCGGGATGAATTCGGCACGCCCGTGGCCATCAAGGAATACCTTCCTTCGGCACTGGGCCTGCGCAGCGCAAATGACGGCGCGGAAGTGCAGGTTAATTCGGATGAGAATCTGGCGGTTTTTCGCCACGGTCTGAAATGTTTTTTTGAAGAAGGCCGCGCACTGGCGACCATTGCACACCCCAATATTGTTCGCGTGGAAAATTTTTTCCGCGCCAACGAAACCGTATACATGGTCATGCAGTATGTTCGCGGTCGTACTCTGCAATTCCACATTTCGCGCCATCGCCAGGAATTCACCGAAAGTTTCATTCGTCGCATGTTTACCCACTTGCTCAATGGTTTGCGCGAAGTGCATTCGAAAAAGCTGCTGCATCTCGATATCAAGCCAGCCAACGTCTACATCACGATGGAAGGTAAACCAGTGCTGCTCGATTTCGGCGCGGCCCGTCAGGCACTCACCAGCGACGCGCCCAAATTACGCCCCATGTATACCGCCGGCTACGCCGCGCCCGAGCAGTATCGTAACTTCGACCTGATGGGCCCGTGGTCAGACATCTATGCCATCGGTGCAACTTTGTACTGCTGCATTTCGGGAGCCCATCCGCCCGCCGCGAGTGATCGAATCATTGACGACAAAGTTATGGTGCTGAAAGCGTCGGACTACAAACAATATTCAGACGATTTGCTGGAAATGGTTAATTGGTGCTTGATGCTGGATCACCTCCAGCGCCCGCAGACGGCGTTTGAATTGCAAAAGGCGCTGCTCAAAGACGTTCCTCTAGCGGCGCTCACCGACGACAGCGATGTGGAAATGCCGGTCAACTCGACAGAAAACCCTGAACCTACCTTTGCGGGACGCTGGCGCGAACGCCTGAACCGCAAAATTTTCTAGCTCCGTAAAACCAAAACAAACGCAAAGACAAAATCAAAAATGCGCTTCACCATCTTTCAAGATAGCCACATTGGGGGCCGCAAGGTCAATCAGGATCGGGTCGCCTATTCCTATTCCAAAGAAATATTGCTGATGGTGATTGCCGATGGGATGGGCGGCCATGCGCGCGGCGAGATTGCAGCCGAGATTTCAGTGAACACCATCACCACCCGATTTCAGCAAGAGGGCGCACGCGGCATGTTGCGCCGCCCCAAGGAATTTTTGGAGTCGGCCATTCAATCCGCACATCGGGCGATTGTTGCGTTTGCTGATGAAAATCAGATGTTGGAATGCCCACGCACGACTGTAGTGGTATGTCTGGTGCAAAACGGTAAAGCCTGTTGGGCGCATTCTGGCGACTCGCGGCTTTATGTATTTCGCGAAGGCGCGCTGGCCACCACCACGCTCGACCATTCGCGTGTGCAGCAATTGATGGATGCGGGTTTGCTGACACCCGAAGGCGCTGCTGTCCACCCTGACCGTAATAAAATTTATAACTGTCTGGGCGGCGTGTTACCGCCTGCCATCACGCTGTCCGAGGATTGGCCGCTACGCGTGGGCGATACGATTTTGCTTTCCACCGACGGGTTTTGGGCGCCGCTGCCGTCAGAGCGGATTGCCAAGCGTTTGCAACGAGAAAATATTCTGGAGCTGGTACCAACGTTGTTGATTGAAGCCGAGGATAAAGCGGGTGCCGACTCTGACAACCTTTCGGTCATTGGCCTCACCTGGGAGCATCAAGATCCGAATTTTGAAGCGCCTCCCACCGTGACGGTCACCGCACCGATGGACGGATTCACCACCTCTGCGCTCAACACCACACAGCAGGCTTCACTCGTTAAAGATGATGTGACTGATGAGGAAATCGAAGCCGCGATTCAGGAAATTCAAGACGCGATCAAACGCGTTTCAAAATAATTTTTTAAAAGTTGAAAATGCCACGCTTAAATAACCGCACCCACAATCAACTGCGCTCCATCACCATTACCCGCCAGTTCACCAAACACGCGGAGGGCTCCGTGCTAATCGCGATGGGCGATACCAAAGTGCTATGCACCGCTAGCGTGGAAGAGCGCGTGCCGCCGCACAAAAAAGGCTCGGGCGAAGGCTGGGTCACCGCCGAATACGGCATGCTGCCACGCGCCACCAATACCCGCAGCGATCGCGAAGCCGCACGCGGCAAACAAACCGGTCGCACCCAGGAAATCCAGCGCCTCATTGGCCGCAGCTTGCGGGCCGTGGTCGATCTCAAAAAATTGGGCGAGCGTCAAATCACCCTGGATTGCGATGTGTTGCAGGCCGATGGCGGCACCCGCTGCGCGTCCATTACCGGTGCGTTTATCGCACTTCAAGATGCGGTGAATGGCCTGGTTAAAAGCGGCAAGATTGCCGAGTCGCCGATTAACGATTTTGTCGCCGCGATCTCGGTCGGCATCGGCCACGAAGGCGCCATGCTCGATCTCGATTACGTTGAGGACTCCAGCTGCGAGACGGATATGAACGTGGTCATGACCGGCAGTGGCGCGTTTATTGAAATTCAGGGCACCGCAGAAGGCTCACCTTTTTCAAGAGCAGATATGGATGCGCTCATGGCCCTTGCCGAATCAGGGATTCGCGATTTAGTAATCGCCCAAAAGCGCGCGCTGGGCGTGGCCTGACAGTTAATGCCGTAACGCACTCTTCCAGTCGAAGAAAAACTAAACCCTAAGCAGGACGGGCGTTTATAAGAATTTTGTCGCCACGAGGCCCGCCAATGCCGGGGTTTATGTTTTTTTGCGCGGCCTTTTTACGGGCGCTTTATGAATTTGATATCGCCGAACCAAGTCGTCACGGCATCGTTCGTGTTGTCCGTATCATTGCCCACCGCTACGCCCGTCACGGCGGGCGCATCCACGCCGAATGCCGCTTTGAAATCAGCGGCGACATCGCGGGATTCGCTGAGCCATTTATTGATATGGTTAGCGCCGGTTTGCAGCACGATTTTACGCACACGATTGGTATAGGGACTCCATTGCGTATGGCCAATCGCGCGGTTGTTGTCCCACACATAACAAATCGCCGCCGTCGGCACATCGGCACCCGCAATGGCGCGCGCAATGCGAATTTTGCTGCGCTCAACGAATGAGAGGGACTCCAGCGGCACATCAAAAAACACATACACGCGGCCCGCAAAATCGTCGCCGCTTTTGGTGGTCATGTCTGCTCTTTCGAGCCTGCGGCTGATCTTCCAGCGCCATTCAAGCGTCGTATTGCCGATCTCGCGTGAGGCGCTGATGGGAATACCCACGCTGCCCGCCGAGTCGTTGGAATCAACTTTTAGCACCGTCACGCCCGCATCATCAACGAGTGAAACAACATTGTGCTTAATCTTGGGGAGCGCAATAAAGTGCATGGCTGCGGGCAATGCCTGACCTGGCCGCAGGCTGGAAAAAACAACATTTGAAAGCAACGGCACCGCAACATCGGCCTGCAGACCAAACGAGGCCAAGCCGATGACGGCAAACAGTAAACGTTTTTTCATGCGGGCCAAAAAAATTCGAGAGGCGGTTGTAGCGCTTTCACGCGCGCCAAATCTTCAGCGCGATCAACATCCCACAGCGTGTCGGTTTCCACCAGGGTCAGACCGCAAGCACTTAAATTCTGGCGTTGTTCAGCAAGTACGGTACTCGTGCCCCAGTGAATGCCGTCAAACATGTTTGCGTGCGTGTGGGTGACACCGATCAAAACGTACCCGCCGTCTTCAGCCGGCATCAACACCACGTCTGTGTCGTCGAGGACGCGCGCGGCAGCCTCAATGTGCTTTGGGGTTAGCGCCGGGCAGTCGGCACCGATAATAATTGCCTTTTCAACATCCTCCAATGTTTGCGTCAACGCCCGCAGCATGCGCTCACCCAAATCGCCCTCGCCCTGCTCCGATAGCGTGACATCAAAATCTTCTGCACAGAATTGAAAAAAAGACTCGTCCGAATTTGGTGTGCAGCAAAGCTCGACATCAGCAGCACCTGATTTCTGTGCAGTAACGATGGCGCGTTCAGCAAGGGCGGCGTGCAACAGCGCTGCTTGCTCAGCGCCCATGGCCGGGATAAGGCGCGTTTTCGCGTGGCCGGGAATCGGCGCTTTCGAAAACACGATGACGATGAAATTATTGTCCATGCTATTTGTCCAGCCGATTGCCGTAGTAAGCCTGATGCAGTTTAAGAGGTTCCGCCCCCATGAAATATTTAAACCGCAAACCCCACATTAAAAAAATAGTGCGCCACACCCCATTTTGTTCCCAGCGACGGCCCGACGTCGTGATGCGCGCAGAAATGCAGTAGGGACGCGAGATACCCAATGCACGCGAGCAAAACGCGATGTCCTCCATGAGCGGCTGATCGGGAAATCCGCCCAGCGCCACAAACGCGGCGCGCGTGACAAATATACCTTGATCGCCAGTGGCGATGCCGGTCAACCTTGAGCGGTGGTTCATGAACCAGGCAATCACCGGCAACATGGTGTGCGCCCCGGCAATGTTGACGTCAAAGCGACCCCATTTGAATCGAGCATCACTCAATCCTTTTTCAATCCGTGCATCGCCATCCTCCGGCAATACAGAATCAGCATGCAGAAACAAAAGCGCATCGCCGTCAGCGGACGCGGCACCCGCGTTCAGTTGCTTGGCGCGGCCACGCTCGGCGACCAGAACACGATCAGCGAATGTAGCGGCAATATCGCGAGTGGCGTCACGGCTGCCTGCATCCACGACGATGACTTCAGCTCCGCGCGCGCGTAGTGGCTGAAGTCGTTGAAGTACCTCACCGATTTGGCCAGCTTCATTCAGTGCAGGAATAATGATCGAGAGTTTCATTGCCAAATTGTAGCTTGACTCAAGACTGAGTAAAAAGTGATTGGCTATGCCGGTCTGCAGCCTCAACTATCCACTTAACCTGCGCGATTTCCAAGCTTAGCGCCGCAGCCACCCTGCTACCCTTTTTATAATTCTGCTGCTACAGTGCCGAAATATTTCGATATTTCACTCCAGGAAAATAATGATGCAACCGTCCCGGCGCGCCATTGCTTGCGCAGCAATTAATTTGCTTACGCTGTTTGCAGCGCTTGCCCATGCGCAGCCCAGCGCGTCGCTGGGCTATTATCGTCAACCCGCGATATCGTTAGACGCAATTGTGTTTGTGGCGGAGGGCGATATTTGGCGAACAAATATTTCCGGAGGTGCCGCGCAGCGCCTCACCACCCATGCAGGCGAAGAATCTAATCCGGCAATTTCGCCTGACGGTAAATTGCTTGCGTTTACCGCGCGCTACGAAGGGCCAGCCGAAGTCTATGTAATGCCCATGACCGGTGGCGCGCCGACCCGCTTGACCTTTGATGGCGACACCGCGCGCGTGCAAGGCTGGGCCAGTGACCGCAAGGTGCTCTACAACTCGGCGCGATATTCGGATAAACCAAACGCACGACTGTATTCGGTGGATATCAAAACCCGTGCCGTGGAAGCGGTGCCCCTAGCAGATGCGGCCGAGGCTTGCTACGCGGGCACCACGCTCATTTTTACTCGACAACCGGCAAACTCGGATAGCCTGAAGCGCTACGAAGGCGGGCTCGCGCAAAAAATATGGCGTTGGAATGGTCGAGCCGAAGCGCAGCCGCTCACCGCAGATTACAAGGGCACCAGCCGCCAGCCCATGTGCGGGGCCGCGCGCATTTATTTTTTGTCGAACCGCGACGCCACCATGAATGTGTGGTCAATGAACGCGGAGGGCCGTGATCTGCAGCAGCACACGCGCCACGCGGATTTCGATATTCGCGGCGCATCGATATTTGTCAATGCGACGCTCAAAACAGAAACCATCGTGTATCAACATGGTGCTGATATTTACACGCTGGATCCCGCCAGCAATGTGAGCCGAAAAATTGAGATCGCGCTGCAATCTGATTTCGAGCAAACTCGAGCCCGCTGGATAAAAACGCCATGGGATTTCGTGAGCCACATCGAGCCCTCACCGAGCGGAGATCGGGTGGCGATTACCGCGCGCGGGCAGGTGTTGGTCGTGCCGGTGGGCGCGGGGCGCAGAGTGGAGGTGACGCGCACCAGTGAAACCAGAGCGCGCCGCGGCACCTTCGCGCACGACGGTAAATCGATTTACGCTTTTGCCGATACGTCAGGCGAAGTAGAGTTGTGGCGCTATCCGGCGAATGGGGTGGGCGCCGCAAAGCAGCTGACCCGAAACGCGACCGTGCTGCGTGAGCGAGCATTCCCGTCGCCCGATGGAAAATGGGTCGCCCATTCAGATAAAGAAAACCGACTCTATTTGCTGAATTTAGCAACGGGCGAAAATACGCAAATCGACCGTAGCGCCTTTGACGGGTATGAAAATATTGTGTGGTCGCCCGACGGTCGCTGGATCGCATTGAGTAAATCGACCGAGAATCAATTTGAGGCGCTCAGCTTGATTGAGATCGCGACCAAAAAAATGACGCAAATCACCAGTGACCGCTACGTTGCGCGTGATGCCGCCTTCAGCCCCGATGGTAAGTGGCTATATTTTTTATCGAATCGCAATTTGCAATCGGTCGTGACAAGTCCAT
>JANYGV010000256.1 GCA_025359285.1 Burkholderiales bacterium | reverse complement strand
GTGGCCCGCGTGAGTTCAGGCTCAGGGCGAATTTCAATCGGCACTTTCGGCATGCGGCCAAATAGTTGTGGCAATTTTACGGCCACTTTTTTATTGATCGCTTCATACGCATCCAGCACATCTTTTTCGGTTTTAAACGGACGGAATTCAGGCTGCTGCTCATGCCATTTCAAAAATTCGGTCACGCTGCCTTCAAACTTGTAGACCGCTTGTATCTTCGCCATTTCAGCGCGAATCCGCGCCACTTCTTTCAAACCAAGCGCATGAATCTGCTCGGGCGTCATGTCCGTGGTGGTGTTACTTTTGACCTGAAATGCGTACCAGGCAGCGCCATCGGGAATAGCTGCAATCCCAGCGCTGGTGCGGGCGTTGGGGATATATTCGGTTTCAATAAAGGTGTTTAGTTTCGATGCAGACGGCAGCAATTTTTTCTGGATTACCTGACGATAGAGTGCCGTCAAGCGCGCGCGATCTTGTGCTGCAAATGCGGCGGGCATGTTTTTGATCGGCGCATAAAAAACGCTCTTCTCAACCTCGGGCTCGGCCAGCGCTTTAATTGCAGGCAGCCCACTTACCATCAGCGGTTTAGGTTGCACGATGCCACGCTTAATCCCTTCGCGCATATTTATAATCGCCTGATCAATCCAGACGGGAAGTTTGTTCAGACGAGCCAAATAATCGTCATAATTTTTGACCGTCTTAAGCGGCTGAATATCCTGCCCGCTCCCGAGCTGCGCGAGGTAAACCGGCAGGCCGCCGTATTGATCAATCGGCATTAATTGGCTGGGGAATTTGCTGCCTTCGATTTGCTCTTCAAGCTGACGTTTTAATACTGCGAACGTCATGTAATCGGCTGGGTTCAGCTTTCTTACATCCAACGTCGTCAATTGTTTCAGGACGCGTATCGAGAGCGCGCGCTGTTTTGCCATCTGGGCGGGCGCAATCGTAATTGTGAGCAGACTATCGAAACGCCCTTCGCCGGTAATCGACGATGCTTCCAAGGGATTGAGCGCGAGATGATCTTCGAAGTAACGTTCTGCAATGTTGGCGAGGCGTGGATTCAGCGCAGCCGCTGCTGTGGTTGTTGTCGGTGCGGATGCCAACGCCACGCCGCGCGGCGGGACAGACTGTGCATAGGCGGCGTTTAAATGACCAGTGCTCAGCGCACCAACCAGCAGAGTCAAAGATAATTTAAAACGTAGTTTAAAAAGCGGTAACAACATGGGGCAAGACTCCGAAATAAAAAACCTGTCAGCGCTTCATTTGGCGACAGACAGGTATGGGTGTGGCGCTGTCTCTCTTTAGCCGTATTTGTTGAGGTGTTGCAAAGTTTTGCATGGCCTCGCGCCCGCAATCTGAAATTCAAATCGGCGCAGATCATATTTTACGCTTTTCGACGCGCGGGGTCACGTCGCCAACCGCGATGTGTTTTAACGCTCTTATGTGTGCTTAGGAGCGACTATGGGTGTCTATGCATGACTCGCAAGCCATTCGGCGGCGAGCGTCGCCATCGTTTTAACCCCCACCTTCAAGCCAGCCTCGTCCACATAAAATCTCGGGCTGTGATTGGACGCGGCGTATTTGCAATCCTGATCTTTCGGCGTGCAGCCGATAAAGAAAAAGAAGCCAGGCACTTTCTTTTGGAAAAACGAAAAATCTTCCGCACCGCAGGTCTTCGGGCACACGCCGACGGCTCCCGTACCGGCGACGCGTTTGAGCACGGGCACTGACCATTCGGTGAGCACTTCGTCGTTGGAGGTGACCGGATAACCGCGCGCGAAATGTACATGCGCCTTGGCTCCGCCGGATTCGGCAATCAGCGTGGCAATTTTTTCGACGAAGCCATGAATTTCAGTACGATGTTTTTCGTCAAACGCGCGGATGGTGCCTTCCATTTTGGCTTCATCGGGAATGATGTTGCTGCGATTGCCTGCCTGAAAACTGCCGACTGTGACCACCGACGGCTCTTCGGTCAAATTCATTTTTCGCGACACAATCGTCTGCAAGCCCATCACGATTTGCGCACCCACCACAATCGGATCCACCCCCGACCACGGCTGCGCGCCGTGGGTTTGATTGCCGCGCACGAAGATACGGAATTGATCCGCGCTCGCCATCAGCGGGCCCGAGCGATAGCCGACCGTGTTCGTATGCATTTTGGAAGTGATGTGGAGGCCAAAAATCGCATCGACTTTGGGCCTTTCCATGCAACCTTCTTTAATCATCAGCTCCGCGCCGCCTTCTTCGCCCATCGGCGGTAATTCTTCGGCGGGCTGAAAAATAAATTTCACGGTACCTTGTAAATCCGCGCGCACCGACGCCAGAATTTCAGCAACGCCCATCAACATCGAGACATGGGTATCGTGCCCACAGGCATGCATCGCGCCGCATTCCACGCCGTTCCAGGTGGTGCGGGCCATACTTTTGAACGGCACATCGGTTTCTTCGGTCACGGGCAGCGCGTCCATGTCGGCGCGCAACGCAATACATTTACCTGGTTGACTGCCTTTAAGAATACCGATCACGCCGGTGTGTGCGACCTGCTCATGCACTTCATCAAACCCAAGTTTGCGCAGATGTGCCGCGACAATTTTTGCCGTGCGAAATTCGCGATTGCCCAGCTCAGGATTGGCGTGCAGATCACGCCGCCATGAAATCACTTGCTCCTCCAGCTCATCTGCGTGCTTGCCAATAATGGCGTCGAGTGGAAATGTGTGGTCGCGAGCGTTCATGGGTAAATCTCCAAGGGGATACGAAATATTACATGAGCCTTGATGCGGGCCGACGCCATTGTTTTACCCATGCCTATAATTGTTGCAGGATTGATACAAATGCGGCCTGTGCCAGTCAAGGTTAAAGGTAGCATTCAAGCCGTACTACGCTCTTGTGCAAACTAAAAAAACCAATCTCGAGGAGACCATATGCAGCACTTGAAACCGAAACAAGCGTTTGATTTTTTAGCCGAAGACCCATCCGCGGTGTTTGTGGATTGCCGCAGCGAGATGGAGTTTTTATTTGTCGGCCACCCGATCAGCGCGATGATGATCCCGTGGAACGACGGGCCCGATTGGGACATCAACCCGCACTTTGTTTCGCAAGTCAAAAAAGCGGTCGGACACTCCACCGCGCG
>JANYGV010000217.1 GCA_025359285.1 Burkholderiales bacterium | reverse complement strand
AAAGGTAAAAATTCGTATCCTGAGGCAGCCGTTTTTGGTGGCACTTCAATATTGAGACTGAGCGCGACTTCAGCATTCGGCACGATCCCTTGGTCTTTTGTCGCCGCAATCGCCGCCGCGGGCGTCCCCGCCAGATAATCGCTGGGTTGCAATATGCGACTCATAACGGTCTGATTGGTGTTGTTGGTGAGCCGCAGTTCAATTAACGGGTAGTCCTGGGTTACTTTGCCGCGATTGATCAGCGTCGCGCTGGCGAGCATGCGCCCCGGCTTGCTGGGCAACTCAATCAGCTCGGAACCCTTCACCTCAATGGCTGCCGAGTCGCGCGCCCAAGAAAGGCCGCATCCAACAAGCTGACACGCACTGGCAAGTGTGGGTCGCAGCTGCGGGTAGGTTTCAGCGATAGCATTTCGAAAATAATAAATCGATTGAATACACAGCGTGATCAACATCACCGCACACAGCGCCAACCAGCGGCGGGGATGTTCGGTTTCATGGTCTTTACGATAGCCCAGTGCGCCAAAATCGCTTGGCGGATCGGTCGACATGAGCGGCGGCCCGGTGCTAGGGTCGGCGATGAATTCAAGCGGCGCTTCCAACGGCGAGGCGACCAGCGCAGCCGCAGAAAACTGGCGCAGATCAGACGTTGACAAGGTTGGTTCGTGGCGCGCGGGCCGTTTCGATATTTCCATCTCAGGCAAAACTACTGGTTGCACCTCTGGCAACACGCCATCGGCATCAGTCAAGCCAAAGTTGTCAGCCGCATGAGCGGCAAGTGAAACCGGAGATGCTGGACCCAAATCAAGGGAGGACAACGCAGATTCGGGTTCGGCAGATTTGAATTCTTTGCGTTTGGTTTCGACCACCGTTTCTGCATTGGTAAAAATGTCAGGTGATGGCGTGAGGTCTGCTTTCAGTTCAGCTTTGATTTCAGCTTTGGTTTCGCTGCTCTTCACCGCCGCGCTGGTAGCGATTTCCAGCGGCGCAGCGCTCTCCGGGATGCCCCGTCCGGGCGCTTGAAAATCGCTGCTTGGCACGCTATACGAAGGTGTCGTGGTGGCCGGCGGCATCGGCTGCGCGTAGGCCGAAATTCCCGGCAGTGATGTCGTGGCCGAGCCGCCGACAAAAAACGGCGGGATCACCGGGTGTTCATCCTCTACACGCTTCAAGGTTTCGAATGCGTTGAATACAGTACGGCATCGCCCACACATGACGCGACCCTGACGCACGTTAAGGTGCTCGGGCAAAACTTTAAATTGCGCGGCGCAAGTTGTGCAGGTGGTTAATAACATTGACCAAGTTTAGCGAATTTAGCGCAAGCGTTACCAGCAAGGCCCGCCGCGCGGCAGAAAATTGAATTATTGAATCGGTGATGGATAACTCATAAACGGATGCCAGCAATACAAGACCAGCCTTCTGCGCTGCGCCAGACGTTGAGGTCGAACCACGGCTGATAAATGGCAATAATGTCATCGGCCTGATGATCAAGAATGCCCGCCAGCGCAAGCTGGCCGCCCTGATGGGTATGGCTCGCCAGCAGCGGCGCTAAAACTTTCAACGAGTTGGCAAGAATATTGGCGACTGTTATATCCGCCACAAAATGAAGCGTGAGATCGGTGGTCGAAAACGCAATCTCCACCTGGTTTTGCGCTGCGTTGTAACGCGCAGTTCCAATGGCTTGAGGGTCAATATCGACACCCACCGTGGTTGCCGTACCAAACTTTTTCGCGGCGATCGCAAGAATGCCTGACCCGCAGCCGTAATCGAGCATCGTGGTATTTTTTGTCGCGCTCACATTAGCCTCCAGCCACTGCAAACAGAGGCGCGTGGTGGGATGGCTGCCCGTGCCGAATGCAGCGCCAGGGTCGAGTGCAATATTGATCGCGTCGCGGTCGGGCGCTATGTGCCAGGTCGGCACAATCCAGACGCGATCTGAAATTTTTATCGGCTGAAACTGGTCACGATTTTGTTGTACCCAGTCAATATCTTCCACGTGCTCGACCGCAAAAGTAAGCCCCTCAAACCCCAGCATTGACGCGGCTTCCCGGCCTATTTCCGCTGCGTTCACGCCGGGATGGAAAAGCGCAGTCAGCCTGGATTTGGACCACATGCCGGTCGATCCTCCCGGCTCGCCGAAGATGGGCTTTTCGTTAACTGTGCCTCGCTCAGCATCTTCGACATTAACCGAAATCGCGCCCGATTCTATTAGCTGATCGCTAAACGAGTCTGCCTGGTTTTCATCGAGAATGAGGCTGAGTGAAATGAATGGCATGGAACTGGCGGCATCACTTTAAGGTTTCAGTTTTTCTTCAAACCAACTCACATTGGTTTCCATTAGCTTCAATAGCGCCTTGGGTTCCGTCGGGCCGTGTGCCTGGCGAGGAACCACCAACATGCGGGCTTCGATACCGCGCTGCTTGAGTGCGTTAAAAAGCTCATATCCCTGCGAAATCGGTACGCGAATATCGCCCTCGTTGTGCTGAATCAACGAGGGTGTTTTTGCCTTACCGATTTGCGTCATGGCGCCGAATTTCGCGTACGTTTCAGGAATTTCCCAGCTTTGTCCGCCAAAATAATCCGGGATGAACGCGGGAATATCGGCGGTGCCATTAAAGCTCGTCAAATTGACCACCGGCGCGCCAATACTGGCCGCTTTAAACCGATTCGTCTGGGTGATGATCCAGGCGCTCATGAAGCCGCCATAACTCCAGCCCATCACGCCCATCCGCTGCGGATCTGCCACGCCCATGGCAATCACCTTATCGACGCCAAGCATTAAATCCTGATAATCCGCCCCGCCCCAATCCTTTTCGTTGGCGCGCCGAAACGCCACGCCGTAACCGGTCGAACCGCGCGGATTGGGCCGCAAAATCGCGAATCCTTTACTGGCAAAAACGGCTTGGGGATAGATACCCGGAGCAGCGGAGAAATTTTGCGAAAACACGCCGGCCGGGCCGCCGTGCACATTCAATAAAAATGGCACTTTGCTGCCAACTTTATAGCCAACGGGATAGGTAAGAATTCCTTCAATGTCACGCCCATCTGCCGCTTTCCACTTCACAATTTCGGCTTTCGGCAGCGGGTAAGCGGGCAGGTTGGCATTGATACTGCTGACGCGCTTGGGCGCGAATGTGTTCGGCAACAAATTAAACGCCGCCACATAGGCTTCTGCCGCACGATCATTGGATTCCATCGAAAAACCGATTTGTGTCGCGCCCGCGTTGAGCGAAAAATTGCTCGCAATGGCGTTAGCAATCCCATTGCTGGTTTCGTTTCCCAAAGGCAACGCTGCGGGCGGGCCGCCGGCAATGTTTTGCGCATATAGGCCAGTGAGTGAGCCGCGCGATTCGCTGTAGATAAGCTGGGTGCTGTCTGCCGACCAGCCAATCAAATTCGGGCTGCCATCGAACGATTCGGGCAGCAATTTTGGTGCGCCGCCAGCGGCAGGAATAAGGGCCAGACGGTTGTTCTGTGCCCAGCGGGGCGGGGCGTCGCTGATCAGGCAAGCAATGGTTTTACCGTCTGGCGAGAAAAATGGGCTCGACTCGGCTGCTGTAGTGTTGGCGATTGTGCGAATTAGCCCCGTGCTGACATCCACCAGACTTAAATCGGCTGACGACCAGTGGTCCACTTTCTGACTTTTCACGTGCGAAAAAACGATGCTGCGACCATCAGGAGAAAAATCAAAACTTTGTACAGTACGGGCTTCAGTGGTTAATTTCTTCGTATCGGGTTTGCCGTTTTTATCTTTCTCGACGGGCACCAAATAAAGCCTGACATGCCAAATCTGCTCTTCGAAAAAACGCGAATCATCTTTACCCTTGGCCTTTTTTTCATCTTCTTCCGACTTGGCATCAGGCATCAAAAACGCAATCGACTTATCGTCAGGCGACCATGCGAATGATGCAATATCTGCTTTCTGGTCGGTAATGGGCTCGCCTTCGCCGCCATCAAGACTCATCACATAAATCTGGTTTTTGCCGCTGCGTGACGACAAAAACGCAAGACGCTTGCCGTCATTTGACCAGACCGGTTGGGTGGCCGATTTATCGCCAAACGTGATCTGACGGGTGCTGGGCCGAGTGCCAGGGATGTTAGTCGTCAAATGAAGGTGGCTTAAATATTCACTCTTCTCGGGCGTCATCACCGCTTCGGTCACGACCAGCGCAACACGTTTGCCATCCGGCGAAGGCCTAACGGCGGCAATGCGCTGCACCTTCATGGTTTGCTCGGGCGTCCAGAATTTGGGCGCTTCACTGGTCGGCACTGGGGCGGCAGATGCAGCAACGGAATTAGCAGGTACAGGCTCAACCGCTTGCTGAGCAAACACACTTGCGCTGAAACTCGGCAACATTAATAAAAGCAAAATTGTGCGTAACGACATCATCGTCTTCATTCCCTTGTTCATACTTTATGCGCCGCTGAAATTTACAATGCCATTATTTTGCAATGCCTGGATATTTTTACCAAACACAAGGACCAGCAACGCTTTTGAAGCACTTTTGCCCGCTAAACTCCGGCCTGCCTAGACTTTTACTTTCATTTCCTAAAGTGAGCTTGTGTTCAATACGGGTCGGTCGTGCTTTATAGGACTTTACGGATGCGCTGACTTGCTGATTACAACGCAGCCAGCCCAGACATTTCGCAGCGCTTTGCTATGCGCCTTCGCCGCCCGCGATCTTCTTGAGTTTCGCCATACGCTCTTCAAGGAAGTGAATTGAAGTTGCGCCGGTGATAAAGGCGGCGTCATTCAGTAATTCCTGGTGCAGCGACAAATTGGTATTGATGCCTTCAACGACCATTTCCGAAAGCGCGGTCCGCATACGCGCAAAGGCCTGTTCGCGCGTATCCCCATGCGCGATCACTTTGGCGATCAGGGAGTCGTAATAAGGCGGCACGACGTAGTCCGCGTAAACATGCGAATCGACCCTGATACCTGGACCGCCAGGCACATGAAAGCGCGTAATGCGACCGGGTGATGGAACAAACGTTGTCGGATGTTCTGCATTAATCCGACATTCAACCGCATGACCGCGCAGCTGGATATCTTTTTGCCGGTAGCGCAGCCGATAGCCCGCCGCGACGCGGATTTGTTCTTGCACAATATCAACGCCGGTAATCATCTCGGAAACGGGATGCTCAACCTGTACGCGCGTGTTCATCTCGATAAAATAAAACTCATCTTTTTCATAGAGAAACTCGAACGTACCCGCGCCGCGATATCCCAATTTCACACAGGCGTCCGCACAACGCTCGCCAATGCGATCTCGCTGCCTCGGTTTTAATTCGGGAGCAGGCGCTTCTTCAATAATTTTTTGGTGCCGACGCTGCATTGAGCAATCGCGCTCCCATAAAAAAATCGCATTTTTATGCTCATCGGCCAGCACCTGAATTTCGATATGACGCGGGTTTTCCAGATATTTTTCCAGATACACCGTCGGGTTGCCAAACGCAGATTGCGCCTCGGCTCTGGTCATTTGTACAGCATTGACCAGCGCGGCTTCGGTATGGACAACCCGCATCCCGCGACCACCGCCACCACCGGCGGCTTTGATAATGACCGGGTAACCTACTGCTGCTGCAATTTTGCGGATTTCTTTAGGCTCGTCCGGCAGCGCGCCTTCTGACCCCGGCACACACGGGATACCGACTTTTTTCATTGCCGCCTTGGCTGCCACCTTGTCGCCCATGGTGCGAATATTTTCGGGTCGGGGACCGATAAAAACAAAGCCCGAATTCTCTACCCGATCCGCGAAATCCGCGTTCTCAGACAAAAAACCATAGCCGGGATGGATTGCCTGCGCATCCGTGACTTCGGCCGCGCTGATAATCGCTGGAATATTAAGGTAGCTATCTTTAGACGGGGCCGGGCCGATACAGACCGATTCATCGGCCAGCATGACGTATTTGGCATCGGCATCCGCTTCAGAATGCACCGCCACCGTTTTGATGCCGAGTTCGCGACAGGCACGCTGTACGCGAAGTGCAATCTCACCACGATTGGCGATGAGGATTTTTTCAAACATGGCCCCGGTTCTGGGGCTTGGGCCGAAGACTGCCATAGCGCGCTAACCTTAGGTTCTATTCGATGATGAACAAAGGCTGACCGTATTCCACTGCTTGACCGTTTTCGCTCAAGATTTTCTTCACAACCCCGGCGGCGTCAGATTCGATCTCATTCAACAATTTCATCGCTTCAATAATGCATAAGGTCTGACCTTTGCTGACCGTTTGCCCAACTTCCACAAACGACGCTGAGCCGGGTGAGGGCGAACGATAAAACGTGCCCACCATCGGCGACTTTAAGGTGTGGCCGGCCGGCTCAGCGGCAGCCGCCGCTGTTGCCGAAACAGCAGTCGCAGCGGGGGCTGCACCGCCGGCGTAATCACCAGGCAATATGACCGAAGTAGGGGCCATCGGCTGCATAAAATGCCCGCCGTTACCCGTGCGACTGATGCGGACTTTTTCTTCACCTTCGGTAATTTCAAGCTCGGCGATACCGGACTGCTGCACCAAATCGATCAAGGTCTTAATTTTGCGGAGATCCATAGCATTACCTCATAACAAAACGCCGCCGAATTGTGTTCGGCAGCGGGTTTGTGGGTTTAATTATTGTGTTGGTTTGAACCGGGCGCAGCAGAAATAGCGGCAGACATTGAGATGGGCGTGTTTGTATTCAGTGCGGCTGGTGCGCTGGTAAGACAGATTCTGCGGATGGCGGCATCAACGGCAAATTCATAACCTTGCGCACCCAAGCCTGAAATCACCCCCACCGCCAAATCGGAAAAGTACGAGTGTTTCCTGAATGTTTCGCGGGCATGAATATTTGACAGGTGCACCTCAATAAAAGGAATCGCCACGGCTGCAATGGCGTCTCTCAACGCCACGCTGGTGTGGGTAAAGCCCGCTGGGTTGATCACAACAAAACCTACGCCTGCCTGCGGTGCGGCCTGAATACGGTCAATCAAGGCACTTTCAGCGTTTGATTGAAATATCTCAATCTCAATTTTACCCATCGCATCGGCTGGCACGTTCGCCACCCGATTTCGCAAACTTTCATCAATTTCGGCTAACGTGCGATGGCCATAGTGGCCAGGTTCACGGGTGCCGAGCAGGTTCAAATTGGGGCCATGAAGAACTAAAATCTTGCGCATAAACTTAAGTTTGCCTCATTTCGCATCATATTGTCTAGTTTTTCACCGACGTTACGCGCATTGACAAATTAGCAAGGAAAAGTCAAGCATTCATCGTGGGGCGAAATGATAACGGCTTTCGTCTACTTCTTGACTGCGGCTCACGTTCTGTTGATACCAACTAAGTTTAGCAAGATAGTTGAAAGCTGCCGGTAGGGCAGGTTGCTGGTAATGGAGCAAAATATGATCATGGATTACTGTCTTAAAACTATTATTTGGTCGGTTGTTTGGCCCACTATTTCACGGGGCCAGAGCAAGAAAAATCGCAAAAATACGCCAGACTACATATTATTATCAAAATATGACTTAGAGACTTTTAGCTACTTTTAGAAGATTTTGCCGCAAAATAGACTCAAACTCCGCCTCAGAAATAAGTCCTAACTTGGTGTAAATGACCTCTCCGCCCGGCGCGACGACAACCGTATGCGGTAGCAGACCAAAACGATTTCCCAGCCGCTTCGAAAACTCAATTGCACCCGCCTCATCCGATAAAAGTGGATAGTTAATAGATGTAACCTTGGCGAATTTAGCAACGTTTAAGCTCGTATCGGCAGCAATACCGACAATTTGCACCCCCTGCGTTGCAAGCTTTTGATGTAATTTGACGAAAATAGGCATTTCTTCTTTGCATGGCGCACACCATGTCGCCCAGAAATTAATAACCAGCAATTTATTTTGCCACTGGCCCAGCGATTGTGGCCTTCCCGTCATATCTTTAAATGTCGCCGTGTAAATGACGCCCGGCGTGACATCCGGTGCGCCGCCAACCGGCATTTGAGCGGCTGCCTGCATGCTCGCGGGCGAGGATAAAACTTGAGCCACGCTGCCAGCGGGCACTCCAAAGCTGGGCACCCGGCGGGATTGGGGTGACGTTAAATAACCCACGGTCAGCGCGGCGGATGCCAGCAGCAGCATAACGGCCAGGCCAATGCTGATAGCCAACTTTGGGCGTGTCACGGCGTCTTTTTAACGAGATCGGCCACACCAGGCGACACCGGCAGCGCAGGCCGCGATGTGTCTGGCGGCGATGATGTCCAAGGTTGACTTTGCGCAAGGGGTGTCGCACCCACGCCAGAGGTGGAGACGGGCACTACCGTATCGCCCGAACCAAACTGAAGCGTTAAATCATGCTGCAAAGGTGGATAACAAACCCCCACATCGGCACAACCTTGGGAAGTGATTTTTAGTTTCACTGAGTTGGCGCCAGCACCCGCAGTGGCACCGTTAGTGGCATCGTTAGTCGTACCATCAGCTGAACCAGTATCCTTATGCAACATTGTGATCGGAAAAAGTACACGCACACTCTTGCGATAGGTTTCAACTCGTCCAAAGGTCGCGTCCTGCTTTACCTTTCCCGCTGGCGACACTATTTTACCTACCCTGAATTGTGGAGTTTCATTGGAAACGCGAAAACGCTTCCGATACAGATAATAGCCATCGGCAATTTGATAGGTGAGCTCAATTGTTTTTGAATCCTTGAATCGCGCAGAAATCTTGAATACATCTTCCGCCGGCAACAACTCCTGAGTCGGTGTTGCGTCAGGCGCGGCGACGGTCGTGGCGGTTGTATTGGCAATGACCGCTGGCGGTAACCCCAAGAGCATAAAAAACATCAACGATATGCTCGTGATGTCGGAGAAAACAGGAATATGTGGGTGCGATCGCTTCATGGTGATTCACCATATGTAGTTATTAATACGGGTGCCCCGTCAAAATAGGCGGGAACGATTCGCTCAGCCAGACGACAAATACTAGATATCAAGATTTATTTGCGTTGATCATGAATCCACAAATCAAGCCATCCGGATTTGTCCTTCGCGTTTAACAATACTTCAGGCGATTAATTCTTTTTTGAAGTGCCGCAAGCGATACCTGAACTTACTGTGACAGCCTCGCTTGCCTTGAATTCAATTCACTAAATTGCTTGCCCTAAACATAGAACTTTACAGCTTTAAATTGGTAAGTTACTGTGGTAAACCTGAATTTTGGCCGCATTTCATCGATATAAATCGTATATTTGTCGGTGGCGAAAGGAAATTTAATGCGTTTTTTAATCATCGGCTTATTAATTGGCTTCCCGCTAGCGGAAGGAACGCTGTTGTACCACTTGGCCGCGGGCCCGGAAGGCCACGGCGGCTGGGTGTTGGCATGGCTCGTATTCGCAGCTATGGCAGGTATCGCGCTGATTAAACAAGCGCGTTTTTCGCTGATCTCCCGGCTGACAACCGCGCTCTCGCAGGGACAATTTTCACTTGCCGCCTTCATTGACAGCTTTCGTACCGTGCTAGCCGGCCTGCTATTAATTTTTCCTGGCGTAATTTCAGACGTGATGGCAATCGTGCTCTTGCTGATCCCTGTGCGCGAACCCGCAGTCATGCAATCACCGGGACCTTCTGCCAGCAATGCAGATGGTCGCACAGGAATGTATTCAGCCGCACACCGCGCAACTACCGCTCGCCGCCATCATAAAACCCAAAGCGCGCGCCCGTCCGCCAGCACAGTCGATG
The DNA here is from genome assembly GCA_025359285.1 of Burkholderiales bacterium. Taxonomy (GTDB): domain Bacteria; phylum Pseudomonadota; class Gammaproteobacteria; order Burkholderiales; family Usitatibacteraceae; genus UKL13-2. The sequence continues at coordinate 7,657 of JANYGV010000217.1, read as the reverse complement.
GCGAATTCAGGCGCGAAACCTAGGCCGCTGGCAACAGCCCATTCAAAAAGTCGCCAACGGTGGGGTATTTAAGCTGAAACCTTAATTCCTGTTTCAGCCGTTGATTACGAATCCGCCGCGACTCGCTCATAAACGACAGCATTGGCGCACCTATAACAGTCGATGCATCTGCCCGACTCACGCGCGGCGGGCGCGGCAGCTTGAAATGATCTGCGACCAAATCAAAATAATCGCCCATCTTTAGCGCACTATCGTCCACCACGTTATAAACCCGGTTGGGAAGACCGCCCCTTGCCGCCGCAAGCGCTGCGCGCGCCAGATCTTCGGCATGGATATGATTGGTGAACACATCATCGGCGTCGATTAGCGCAGGCGTGGCTTTATTCAGACGCTCGATTGGCAATCGATCCGCCGCATAAATACCTGGCGCACGCAAAATTGAAACTTTTACGCCGGTGCGCGTCCCCCATTGGCGTAGTAACGATTCAGCATGAACACGTCTTAGGGCACGATCAGTAGCAGGTTTCGTATTGCGCGTCTCATCAATTGACTCATCCGCACAATCCCCATAAACCCCGGTGGTGCTGATATAAATGAGGCGCTGTGGTAGCATCGCAGCTCCATTTTGATGGAGAGCGGCGAGCAAACGGCGGGTTCGTTTGTCCTCAATACTGCGCAACGGCAAACTGGCGGGTGGCGCAAAATGAAACACAATATTGGCGAGGCCAGCAATTCGGGACAGCGAGCGGCGATCGTCCAAATCGCCACCTATCGGCACCGCACCGCAGAAACGTGCCACATTCGCGCGCTCCGGCTTACCGCTATCTCGAACAAGCGCGAAAACTTTGTATTTAGGCGCAAGCAGTTTAGCCAAGCGCGTACCAACGTCGCCAAAGCCAACAATCAAAATTTTGGGTGCGTAATTCATCGTCGTCGAAGTATAAAGTAGTCGTTACGGAGCATCACAACCGCAGTCTCACCATTGAATAACACTGTCGAAACAACACAACCGAAGCACCCGGTCGTTCGTCCTAACCTAAATAATTTTTATCCCCACGCCTCAATCAGCCAGGCTTAATACCAAACAAATGAGCAATCCTGAATACCAAATCACACTGTCTCCGTCAGGCAATACCTTCAAAGCCGCCGCCGACGAAACCATTCTTGACGCGGCGCTTCGCCAAGGCATCGGTCTGCCTTATGGCTGCCGCGACGGCGCATGCGGATCTTGCAAAGGCGTCATCGTATCGGGCGAATTCGACTACGGCGTCTATCAGGAACGCACCTTGCGGCCCGAAGAAAAAGCCGCTGGCAAAGCACTTTTTTGCGTCGGCAAAGCCTGCTCGGATTTAACGCTCAATATCAAGGAAATCGGGGGAATGGGCGATATTCAAGTCCGCACCCTGCCTTGTCGCGTAGAGAAGGTCGAGAAGCCCGCGCCGGATGTGGCAATCTTGTCACTCAAATTGCCTTCGCAAGAACGGCTGCAGTTTTTAGCCGGTCAATATCTGGACATATTGTTGAAAGACGGCAGCCGCCGCAGCTATTCGATGGCGAACGCGCCGCATCAAGATGGCTACATCCAGATTCATGTTCGGCACATTCCGGGCGGGCAGTTTTCAGACCACGTTTTTAACGATATGCGGGATCGGGCGATCCTGCGCTTCGAAGGTCCGCACGGCTCTTTTTTTCTTCGCGAAGATTCGGACAAACCCATAATTTTCATGGCGGGCGGCACCGGCTTTGCGCCTATTAAAGCGGTCATCGAGCACGCATTCTTTACTCACATTGATCGCGAGATGGTGCTTTATTGGGGATGCCGATCGCGAGCGGATTTGTACATGGCAGAGTTGCCCCTGCAATGGGCAAAAGAGCATCCGAATTTTAGTTTTATTCCGGTGTTATCCGACCCAAAACCAGACGATAATTGGCTGGGGCGTCGGGGTCTCGTCCACCAGGCAATTCTCGATGATTTTGAACGATTGAGTGGCTACCAAGTGTATGCCTGTGGTGCGCCGATCATGATCGAATCAGGCCAAAAAGCATTTGCAGAACGCGGTCTGCCTGAAGATGAGTTTTTTGCTGATTCATTTACTTATTCCATCCCGTCACCTTCCGTTGCAGCCTGATTGTATAAATTAGAAATCACCTCAAGGAGCTTCAAATGATCAAAATTGGCGAAACCTTACCCGACGGCGTGCTGAGCGAATTCATTGCGGTTGAAACTGAAGGCTGCTCACTGGGCCCGAATAAGTTTCATGTAGCCGATTTGGTCAAAGGTAAAAAAATCGTGATTTTTGGCTTGCCAGGCGCCTTCACGCCAACTTGCTCAGCCAAACACGTTCCCGGCTATCGCGACCATGTTGCTGAATTCAAAGCCAAGGGCGTAGACGAAATCTGGTGTGTATCGGTAAACGATGCGTTTGTCATGGGCGCGTGGGCAACAGACCAACAAACAGAAGGCAAGGTGCGCATGTTTGGTGACGGCTCCGCCATTTGGACCAAGGCACTCGGACTCGAAATGGATGCGAGCGCATTCGGCATGGGTATCCGCATGCAGCGTTGTTCCATGCTCGTCGATAACGGCGTGATCAAAACACTGAACCTCGAAGTTGCCGGAAAATTTGAGGTATCTGACGCAGGCACGATGTTGGCTCAGGTGTAGCGCAGATTTAGGTCAAGCTCAAGCCAGCTCTAAGTCAAACTCAGGACTGGCGCTGACGAGCATGACCGCTTTCGCATCTTACTAATTTCCTTATCTCCTATGACAGCCAAAATTTTTATCGACGGCGAACATGGCACCACCGGCCTACTGATTCGCGACCTCCTGCGCGGTCGGCATGACGTGGAGGTGGTCAGCATCGCGCCTGAAAAGCGCAAGGATCTGGCTGAACGCAAACGCCTGTTAAACGCCGTCGATTTAGCGATCCTGTGCCTGCCCGATGATGCCGCCAAAGAATCGGTGGCGATGATCGAAAATACAAACGTGCGGATTATTGATGCCAGCACCGCGCATCGAATTGCGCCCGGCTGGGTATTTGGCTTTCCAGAGCTAACGGCAGCGCAATCTGAACTCATCAGCAACAGCAAACGTGTTGCAAATCCGGGCTGTTGGTCCACGTGTTTTATCGCCTTGATGAGGCCATTGGTTAACGCCGGTTTGATCCCCAAAGAATTCGCGGCCACCACTTGGGGCGTATCAGGTTATAGCGGCGGCGGCCGTCAAATGGTCGAAGCGTTCGAGACCGCTTGGGGCACAAACGCAAATACCAAATTTATCGCCTACGGCATGAAGCTGGCGCACAAACATTTACCAGAAATGCAGCATTACTCGGGACTGACGCATGCACCGGTGTTCACGCCGTCGGTTGGTGCATTCCGGCAAGGCATGCTGGTCGAAATTCCACTACCCCTGTGGGCGCTACCAACACCTGTTTCAGGCGCCGATTTGCACGCCGCACTGCACGCCCACTACGCGGGTCAGCGCTTCGTCAGCGTACAACCCTACACTCACGAGCCGCCTGCGGAGCTTGATCCTGAAGCGTTGAATGACACCAATTCGCTTGAGCTGTTCGTATTTGACAACCCCAAAACGCAGCAGGCGGTGTTGATGGCTCGCCATGACAATTTGGGCAAAGGTGCCGGCCGCGCGGCAGTACAAAACATGGGCTTGATGCTGGGTTTGGCGATATAAATCCAGTGGATTCATAAGCTCGGCAGTCATACCGCAGCCACTGCGCAATTACTGTATGCGCCTTACTTTTGGCGAATGGTTGGTGCCCTCAATCTCCAAATAAAACGCGCCCAGCACGCCGCGTCGTACCGCCACTTTAGGATTGTTCGCATCTAAATATCGCGACGTGTCATCGCTGATTTGCCACACTTGACCATTTTCAAGTTTGATTCTGGAACCGGCGCTCCACCCCTCAAACCTTCCCACAATGCGGCTTTCGACAGAATCCAGCTCGGTTTTATAGGCTTGTCGCTCGAGTCCAAATTGGTCTGGTGTTTGCGGTAGAATTGGTGACATCGCCGGTGGGGCGGCAGAAGATATTGCCAATCCCGCCGCCGACTTCTTTGCTGATGCATTTGCGATCGTGGATGGCACCTCGACCGCGTCGTAGCAGGCCAGACGCGCGGCGGCTTCTGTGATTACACGACATCTCAGCATGCTCGCATCATCGGCCCACACCAAGGTTGGTAATATCGATAAGGATATGGACAAGGGTACTAACACCACGGACACTAATTTCATTACCTGTTTCATCAAATCACCTATCAAATTTTAAGTAGCCATCCGCCTAAGACTCAATATCCACTTAGCGTTTTTAATGGCGTCACTCAAGCGGGCGGGGCATATACCATGAAGATGCCCGTATATATTGGCTCTCCAGCCAGCGCTAAGAATATCCTGCTGCGCGATATGCGCCGCGTTAGTTAATTTGCACTTACCACTTGCCCAGTTAACCCGGATTTATCTGGCCAATTCAGCGCTGCGACGAATATGTCGAATCGCTTCATCGCGCTTACCGATTTGCTCCATCAGCGTGGCCAGGGTCATGTGCGCGTCCAGCGTCGGCGTCAGCGCCACACTGGCCTCCAGATAACTCTGCGCCTTGCCCCACAGCGCCTGACGCATACACAGTTTGCCTAGCGTCGCCAACAACACCGGGTCACGCGCATGCTGGCGCAGCCAGCCTTCGGCACGCTCGATTTGCGGCAGCGTAAATTCTGCTTTGCAGTCGGCATAGATCGCGGCGAGGCCGCTATCCCAGCGTTCGGCACCGCGGGCATCAACTGCCTCCTCAATGACCCGCTGCGCATCAACGCCGCAACCGAGCGCGATCAGGCGCGTGGCCACCGTGCCAACAATCGCGGTGTCGTAGCGCGATTCACTGGAAACGGATTTCCATGTGCTTAAAATAACCTCTCGATTTGCAGGCTTTGATTTAATCAGATTGAGCTCTGCATTCAAGCGGATTTGTTGCGCGGCAGGTGCAGGCATCAGACCGGCGCGCGTTAACGGCCCCAGTGTGGCAAGCACATCCTCCCATGCCTTTTCAGCCATCTCGGCTTCGACTTTCATTTTCAGCACGCCCGGATTTTTGGGCGCATTTACCGCGAGATCTTTCAATAACGGTAATGCGTCATGTGCGCGTCCTTCCGCCAGCAGCATGTACGCTTTTGAGGCATCGCGCATCTCGACCGATTTAGCATCGCGAATGCGTTCTAGATATGGCACCGCAGCGTCCAGATTTCCGCCCTCGTGTGCGGACCAGGCGGCAACCGCTGCCGCCAAATCACGGGTGCCTTCGTGCGCCATTTCAGCTGACATCGCCGTTCTGGCATGGCGCTCGGCGTCACGAAATTGGCCCGAAAAAAGCGCTTTCATGCTGGCATAGAGCGCATTACGCGACTTTGCTCGCTCGCGTTCATTGCGTTTCGATTTCAGCGCGCGCGGCAAACGCATCGCGCTACCGGTTAGCCTGAGTAACATATACACCGCGCCAAAACTGAGGAGCGTCAACAACACAAACAACATTACCGAAAGCTCCATTCGCCACGGCGGAATGACGAACACCACATAGCCGCTTCCATAGCGCCCCGCCAGCGCAATCGCAACCGCCAACGCACTCAGCGCGAGAAACCATAACGTCCAACGAATAGGGCGCGCCATCATGAGGTCACTACCGTTGCGGGCGCTCACGCGCGGCACGGGCAGCGCGGGCGGCATTCAGGCTGACCGTAATATCCGGTACCGAAATCGATACCGGATTTTCAGCCAGTTGTTTAATCATTGCCAGTGAATTGATATTTACTTTGGCCTTGGGATCAAAATATTTGGTCAGCATGTCGCGAGCAATTTTGAGATCTTCTTTGTAATTGATGTCATCACGCGCGATCAGCGCGGTCCGCGCGGACAACAAACGCAGTTTCAGATTTTCCCGCAAAAAATAGCTCTGCTGCGGCGACAGCAGCGCCGGATCGCCATTCTCCAGCTTGCGAATTCGCACCAGCTGCTGCATTTCAAACCAGATGTCTTTACCGAGACGCGCAACCAGATTATCGCCATCCACTTTCACGCGCGTCTCGCGTTCACCGGGCGCTTGCGCATCTGGCAATGCCAGCGGCAAGGTCGGCGCTTGCGCCATTAAATTATCGAGCTTTAAGCTGACGCCCTGGGTATCGACGAGCGGAATCGCTTTCAAGCGCTCCATATCCTGAGTGATGGCGCGACGCAGCTGAACCACCTGCAATTTATCCGCACGCGCCAGCCGTTGATCGGCCGCCTGCAACGCGATCAACGCGGCGCGTACGTTACCGGCCAGGGTTAATTCACGGCTCGCGATATTGAGCGTTTGCTCAACTTCCGCCAACAGCCAATCGTCGGGCGCACGCGCGAGTTCGCGGTACATTTCTTCCAACGCAACCCGCTGGCCTTGAAACTCCGCGAGCTTGCCTTCCAGCAGCGCCACTCGACTTTGTGATTCGCGCAAATCGCGAATAATCTGCTCGGTGCGAATGTTGGTGTCTTTCAGCGCGTTACCTTGTTCGCCTAATTTAGTGCCCACACTGAGCTGGAGTTCGCGGGCAGACTGATACGATTCCCACAACGCGCCGACGCTAAATACCAACGCCACCACTGCCAGCACCAGCGCCGCCGAAGCGAACCAGCCGCGTTTGGCGGACATGGAATTTATCGACATGGGCTGGGTCGGCGCAGCAGCGTAAGTTGGTTCGGGCGATGCTGAATTGTCGTCGTTCATTTAGGATTCATTTGCAAATTTGCTTGCGGATTTTTATCTGCATTTGCCGGGCCTTTATTTTCAAGCAAGACCGGCTTAAGTTTCAACAGTGCTGCATGCAATGACTCGCCACCCATCGGTACCACCGACACATTCGTAAATCCCATTTTATGCGCAGCAGCGGCCACCCGCGAGTGTGGAACCAACATCATACATTCGTGAAGGCCTCCCGCCATTTTGAGCTCTGCCAAATTGTCCCAGAGGCTTTCCAGCGTCTCCACACTCAGAACCGAAAATGCGGGCATTACGCCCAGCGCCTGCGCGGCCTGTAGCGCAATCTCAAGTGAGTTACGGGCATCCGCCGATGCTTTCACCGCGCCCCGCACATAACATTCCAGTGTCGAGACTTGCGCGCCCCGCGTGCGCAATGTGTCTTGTAAAAAAGTCCGTCCGCCACCTTCGCTGGCCCCGCGAACAATCAGAATTTGTTTGCCGTTGAGATTTTGCAGCTCAGGCAACGCCAATAACGCTTCACTATCGTTGCCTACAGCGGGGCATTGAATGTTGCGCAGGCCGTGTTCAGCCAGCCCTGCCTGAGTAGCATTGCCGATTGCAAAAATAGCAGCGTGAGGCGGGAACCCGCCGCGTGCTTCAATCGCTGCGGCGCCATATTCCGCCGCATTCGCGCTGACAAAAATAATCGCGTCAGCGGATCGCAGCTGCGTCACTGAAAACTTTTCGTCGATGGTCGCCGCAGAAAGCGCTTCGATTTCCAGTACGGGAAACAGCACGACAGTGGCACCCAATGATCGGAGCCAGTGTGCGCTGGCCTCAGCCTGCCGCCATGGCCGCGTCACGACGATCGTCAGGCCGCTCAAATCCAGCACGTGATTGAGGTCAGGCGTCGGCAT
>JANYGV010000208.1 GCA_025359285.1 Burkholderiales bacterium | reverse complement strand
CGATCCAGATCGATGAACAGGAGCCCGACATGCTTCTGGTGTCGCCGCGCCTGCATGACGGCCTGATTTAAACGGTCCTGCATCAAGCGGCGATTTGGCAAACCGGTGAGTGAATCGTGATGCGCCATGTAGTGAATCGTGCGTTCGGTATTCAGGCGCTCAGTGATGTCTTGCACCAGCGAGGCCACGCCGATCATTTTCTGCGCACTGTCGGTGAGCGGCGTGTTGTACCACTCGGTGTGAATGGTGTCGCCGCGTTTGGTCTTGTTGGTCAGGGTGACACGCGTCGAGCCGCCGGTTTGCATTAGCTCTGTCCACATGCTGGCTAGACGCTCGCCTGCTTCGCGACCTTCAACCAGCATATAACCGGATTCGCCGATCACATCGCCGCCTGAGAAACCGAAGATCGCCTCGGCCGACGGGTTCCAGGTGGTCACCTGAAAATCCATATTCCACTCAATCACGCCCAGCGGTGTGCGATCCAGGTGCAGTCGAAGGCGTTGTAGCGCGATTAATTCCGAGCGCTCCGCTTTTTGACGATCCAGCGCTTCTTGGGCGAGGGCGCGATTGGCCCGTTTGACCCGCGCTTTTTCTTCTTCCAGTCGCATGCCGATAAAAACATTATCGAAGCGCGCGGTGAGCGACTCATGCAGTGCGGCGTGAACCTTCGCATGCACTGCAACTAATACTCCCATTAGAATAATAATGGTTGCGCCCAGCATTGAGCCCGTGCGATCGCCAAAGCCCATCGTCATCACTCCCATCGGCAGCAGCGTAATGATCGCGGACATGCCGAATAGTTTACGATGCGGCGCGTAATAGGCAACCGCGCCCGTGATCAGTAGCGCCAGCAGCATCATGACCGGTAGCTGCGTGGGCCCCGCTTTAGGCAGCAGGAATGAGCCCATCGCGCCCCAAAGTGCTGCCATCACCAGGCTCAAGGCGACGAAACTTTTTCCCCACTTATTGTCCAAGCTGGCAAGCGCGTTGATCGGCGGGCTGGCACGGATGAACATTTTGTACAGGCCATAACGCGCCAGCATCACCACAAATGCGCAGCCGAACCAGATGAAGAGTCCCTTATGGGCAGAAAAATCGTCCAGATCGTTCCATAAAATCGCGCCTAGCAAAAACGTCACCAGCAGTTCTGCCAAATAGCCAACGAGCGAAAATCGGTACAGCAGACGAATTTGTTCCGCGCCAATATGCTGCGCCAAAAATGCTCGATCCTGCGCGTTTAGTGGTGTTGGCGCGATCGGCGGCGGTACGGCTGTATCTAAAGCGGCGGCGGAGGATGAAGACAAAGGCGAGGAATTCAAGGGAATCGTCGAGGGCAACATATCCGTGTTCGAAAACACGGACTCATCTAGGGCTGTTTGCATGGGACCGTTGTGCGATGAAAGCTATCGCTGCGCAATTGACCGGCGTGGATTAAATTCGTTCCTGAACGCAACATTACCCTTTCAACATAAAACATCCAAATGTACTGGCTCTATCATCATCCAACCAAGGGCCGAAACACTAAACGTACCTCAAGTTTCGACAATCTTGCTCATCGATAATTAATGAAAGAATCCATGAATTAGCTGATATTTTCAACGAAACAATACACCAATACCGTCAACATAGAGGCAAGCACGGTGGGCGTCAAGGGGTGCGTTAGAATAGTGTGGCACTTAAAGTTTTCGCCACTTTCACAGTTATGTCTATTCATTTAAGTTTATTTATGGGCGATTCGCGTTGAATAATCCCCGCTCTAAGTTGGTTACTGGTTCGGCCGACGGTATGACCAACGCTATCCCAACTATTCGTATCCTGCCTGAGCTGCTCATCAATCAAATTGCTGCCGGTGAGGTAGTCGAGCGGCCAGCCGCGGCGTTGAAAGAGTTGTTGGAAAACAGTCTGGACGCGGGTTCTAGCCGTATCGATATTGATTTAGCGCAGGGCGGTATCAAGCGAATTCGCGTCGCGGATGATGGGCGCGGTATTGCGGCGGAAGAATTGCCGCTGGCGGTCGCGAGGCACGCCACCAGCAAGATCCGTGTGCTGGATGATCTGGAGCGGGTAGCGAGTCTGGGTTTTCGCGGGGAAGCGCTGGCGAGTCTGGCTGCGATTTCCCGGCTAAGCATTTCGAGTCGAGCAGAGGGCGCGGCTCATGCATCTCGGTTTGAAGTAGTCGGCGGCGAGGCTTCCGCTATTGAGGCCGCCGCGCTTGAGCGTGGTACGGTGGTGAGCGCCGAAGATTTATTTTTTAACACACCCGCGCGTCGCAAATTTCTCAAAACGGAGGCAACCGAATTTGGTCATTGCGAGGATGTCGCGCAACGTCTGGCGCTTGCCGTGCCGGACGTCGCCGTCAGCCTCACCCACAACGGCCGCAGGCTGTGGCAGCTGCATCCGGGCGAGCCCAAGGCACGTGTGGCCGCTATTCTCGGCGAAGAATTTTCGGCCGCAAGTGCCGAGATTGATGAGCGCGCGGCAACGTTTTCGATTGTGGGCTGGGTTGGCCTTCCGCGCTATTCCCGCGCGGGTCGTGACCAACAATATTTATTCGTCAATGGCCGATTTGTCCGCGACAAATTATTGGTTCACGCCATTCGGGAAGCTTATTCGGACGTGCTGCATGGTGGTCGACATCCGGCATATGCGTTATTTTTGAATCTTGATCCGGCAATGGTTGATGTCAATGTGCATCCGACCAAAGCCGAAGTCAGGTTTCGCGATTCGCGCGCCGCACATCAATTTATATTCCATGCCCTCAACAAGGCGCTGTCGTTGTCGGCAGCAAACACCGCGCCTGCCGTGGCTAATCCACTTGACTGGATTACCCGCCGCAGTGGCCAGAGTCAGCAGAGGGGGCCTGGGGGCCAAAGCGCGCAAACATCCAACATGCAGTCTATACAGACCTGGCAGCGCGCATCACAGCCAAGTTTTACCCAGCTCAATGCTCGCGAGCCTAATGCTTTTTATGAAGTGATGCGGGGTGAAACCACTGCGCCGTTTTCTGATGCAAACAACGGCACCAATACAGTCATTTCTGAATCGTGGCGTAGCGAGTTAAATAGCCAAGACCACCAAGAGTTTCCGCCGCTCGGTTTTGCGCTCGCCCAGCTGCACGGCATTTATATCCTGGCGCAAAACGCAAATGGGCTGGTATTGGTTGACATGCACGCAGCGCACGAGCGAATCGTCTATGAAAAACTTAAAGCCGCACTCGATTTAAACCAGCTTGCATCGCAGCCGCTGATCGCACCTATCGCCATGGCGTTAGGCGAACGCGATATGGCGCTGGTGACCGATCATCGCGAATTTTTCGAGCAGCTGGGCTTTGATCTCGCGGCCATTTCACCGACTGAAATCGCGATCCGCGCGGGCCCTGCCATGTTGCCAACACTGGATGCGAATGCCATGCTGCGTGAGCTGCTGGATGATTTGGCAGAGCATGGCGCATCACGCGCATTGACGGAAAAACGCGATGAAATTTTAGGCACCATGGCCTGTCATAGCGCGGTGCGAGCGAATCGGCAACTGGCAATTCCTGAAATGAACGCATTGCTGCGCGACATGGAAGCCACCGAGCGTAGTGGTCAATGCAATCATGGCCGACCCACTTGGTATCAATTTGCATTGCATGACCTGGATAAACTATTCATGCGGGGTCGTTAGCAAATACCGTATCAGCGGTCGGGGCTGAAACGCACGCACGTCAGCACAGAATTCGTCGCTGCCAAAGCACCTGAATCGATGAAGCACGCAATGTAAGTACAGGCATCTGCGTGATGTTCCGTCAGTTGCATAGCGCTAGCGGCGCTATAATTTCTTACCCCTCAAAAATTGGCAAACCATGGCGAACATTTCTGTCCTCCGCGAAAAAAATACGATCCCCAACACGATTCTTGATCGCAGTGTAAATTCAGATGAGGAACGCAATCCTGGTACGCGCCTGGACCTAGGGCCGGTTAAAGATGTACGTGTCAACCGCAGCGCGATTGAACGCCGGGCCGCGACCCTTGGCACGCGCCGTACCGTCAAGAAGGAAGTGCAGGCCGCGTGGTTGATACATGCGGTTAAAACCATTGATCTCACTACCTTGTCAGGGGACGACACCGAAGGCACGGTGAAGCGACTCTGTGCCAAAGCGCGTCGGCCAATCAGCGCGAAATTATTAGCCGATCTCGGCGTAACGGAAACATTTGCGCAACATCCACTCACCACGGGCGCGGTCTGTGTTTATCATCGCTTTGTGGCGACGGCCGTCGAGGCCTTGCAAGGTACGGGCATTCCGGTCGCTGCGGTTTCCACCGGCTTCCCCGCGGGCTTGAATCCGTTCCCGCAAAAAATCGAGGAGATCAAAGCGAGTGTGAAAGCGGGCGCGGCGGAGATCGATATTGTCATCTCGCGCGAGCATGTTCTTACCGGTAATTGGCGTGCGCTTTATGACGAAGTGAAAGCGTTTCGCGAAGCCTGCGGGCCTGCGCACATGAAAGCGATTATCGCCACGGGAGAATTGGGAACACTCAAAAATATTATGCGTGCCTCGATCATCTCGATGCAGGCGGGCGCTGATTTCATTAAAACTTCAACCGGTAAAGAGCCCACCAACGCCACGCTCGCGGGCAGCCTCGTGATGCTGCGTGCGATCCGCGCGTATCACGAAGAAACCGGTGTGAAAGTCGGCTTCAAACCTGCGGGCGGCATTCGTAGTGCGAAGCAGTCGCTGGACTGGTTAATGCTGATGAAAGAAGAGCTGGGCGATGAATGGCTGCAACCGAATTTATTTCGGATCGGTGCCTCCGCGCTGGTGAACGATATTGAGCGGCAGTTGGAGCATTTCGCGTATGGTCGATATGCGTCGATGCAGTATCAGGCGTTAGGATGAGTTTGAGCAAACTGAGCGCCAGCTTGGGCGCAATCAAAACGCGAAGAACAACAAAATAGAAAGTGGCTCCGTCAATGAAAGTCGCAGAAATATTAAAACAAAAATCGCTTCCCTATGGTGCAGCCCCGGAAGCTGCATCGCCCGCACTCGATTGGATTGCTGAGCACGATGGAAAATTTGGTCTCTTTATTGGCGGCAAATTTCGCGAACCAGTTTCAAAAGAATTTTTCGATTCGAACAATCCTTCGACTAATAAAAAGCTGGCGCGCGTCGCACAGGCAAATAAAAAAGACGTGGACGACGCCGTGAAAGCCGCCCGCAAAGCGCATCCCGCGTGGAGCAGCACGCCGGGCCACATTCGCGCACGTTATTTGTATGCCATCGCGCGGCAAATTCAAAAGCATTCGCGCTTGTTTGCCGTGTTGGAAACGCTCGACAACGGCAAGCCGATTCGCGAAACGCGTGACATCGATATACCGCTCGTCGCCCGCCATTTTTATTACCACGCGGGGTGGGCACAGCTGCAGGAATCCGAATTGCCGCATCACCAATCGCTGGGTGTGATCGGTCAAATTATCCCGTGGAATTTTCCGCTGCTGATGCTCTCGTGGAAAATTGCGCCTGCGATTGCGATGGGTAACACGGTGGTATTAAAACCCGCAGAATTGACCTCACTCACCGCATTATTGTTCGCCGAAATTTGTAATTCGGTGGGCTTGCCACCGGGGGTGGTCAATATTGTCACCGGTGACGGACGCACGGGTGCCGCGATCGTTGAGCATGCTGATATTGATAAAATTGCGTTCACTGGGTCAACCGAAGTAGGTCGCATTATTCGTCGCGCGACGGCGGGGACGGGCAAAAAGTTATCGCTGGAACTCGGCGGCAAATCGCCGTTTGTGGTGTTCGATGATGCGGATCTGGATTCGGCGGTTGAAGGCATTGTGGATGCAATTTGGTTTAATCAGGGGCAGGTCTGCTGCGCCGGTTCACGCCTGCTGGTGCAAGAAGGTGTTGCCGAAAAAATGTATAAAAAACTGCGCAACCGCATGGAAAAATTTCGGGTGGGTGATCCGCTCGACAAGGCCATCGACATCGGCGCCATCGTGGATCCATCGCAGCTAAAACAGATTCAGGAAAAAGTTGCGCGCGGCGTGGCAGAAGGCGCGACGTTGATGCAGCCGTCATGGGCCGTCCCCACTATTGGCAACTTTTATCCGCCGACTGTGCTCACTAATTGCGGGCCTGCATCAAGCGTGGTGCAAGAAGAAATTTTTGGTCCTGTGTTGGCGGCGATGACATTCCGCACAC
>JANYGV010000155.1 GCA_025359285.1 Burkholderiales bacterium | reverse complement strand
TGGAAAACCGCCAAGCGGTTTAAGGCGCTCGACATGGAGGCACGACGTGACGTGCTGGATTTGTTCACCAAAAGCGCGGGTGAGATGTTGGATCAGTGGTTTGAAAGCGCGCCGATCAAAGCCTGTTTTGGCTTTGATAGCGTGGTCGGGAATTTTGCCTCACCTTACACGCCGAGCTCGGCCTATGTGCTGCTGCATCATGTTTTTGGCGAAGTCAATGGCAAGCCCGGTATTTGGGGTCATGCCATCGGGGGTATGGGCGCGATCACGCAGGCGATGGCTAAGGAAGCATCGGCGCGAGGGGTGGAAATTTCACTGAATTCGCCGGTCGCAAAATTGTTGGTTCGTGGTGAGGTAGCTTATGGCGTTGTTCTGGAAGATGGCAGTGAAATTCTCGCCAAAAACGTCGTATCGAATTTGAATCCGAAATTGCTATTCCAAAAAATCGTTGCGCCAGAATTTGTGCCGCCCTCATTCATGCAACGCGTCGACGCTTATCAATGTGGCTCAGGCACATTTCGCATGAATGTAGCGCTGACTGAATTACCGCGCTTCACCTGCCACCCCGAGCCGGGGCTGCATCATTCGTCGGGCATTATCATGGCACCGTCGCTGCGCTATATGGAGCAGGCGTTTTTCGACGCGCGCACCAGTGGCTGGTCGAGGAATCCGATCGTTGAAATCCTCATTCCGAGCACCGTCGATGATTCTCTCGCGCCCTCAGGTAAGCACGTGGCGAGCCTCTTTTGTCAGCACGTTGCGCCGAGCTTGCCTGATGGCAAAAGCTGGGACGATGCGCGCGAGGAAGTAGCTGATTTGATGATCGAAACCGTGAATAAATTCGCGCCTAATTTCAAGGCCAGTGTGATCGCGCGACAGATTCACTCTCCACTCGATCTGGAGCGAAAGTTTGGTCTTGTCGGCGGTGATATTTTTCACGGCGCGCTGACGTTAAATCAACTATTCAGTTCACGCCCGATTCTGGGTTACGGGGACTATCGAACCCCGATCAAAAATTTATATCAGTGTGGTTCTGGCACACACCCGGGCGGTGGTGTGACCGGGGTGCCCGGACACAATGCGGCGCGCGAGATTTTGCGGGATCGGTAACGGCGATATTCGTGACCGGTATATCGGGTTTGATACAAATCACCGCGTTAACGAATTTCCTTGCTGTAGCTGCTCATACCTCGAATACAGGGTTTACCTGCTTCAAAGGCCAGCGTCATGTACGTCGGTCGTTCTCAGCCTTGCTGGTGATTGTCGGTTCTCTGATCAAATCATTTTTACGCGGTGGTGGAGCAATAACCGCTTGCCCATCTTTCTGCTTGATCTCTTCCGCACAAGGCGTGTCTTGATAAGTGGTTCGACTGTCTACCGTGCATTTATAGACAGCATGAGCAGGCAGTGCCGCGATGCTGATGAAAGCTGTTGTGGCACATAAAGTAGCAGGGTTTTTTTACGCATAAGTAATTTTTAGCAATCGTGAACGAAAGTATGGCGAGTGCTGCTGGGCACCTTTGCGTAGTCCACTGATATCAGAGCAGAGCAGAGCAGAGCAGAGGGGAGCAGAGCAGAGGAGAGCAGAGGAAAGCTCAGCAGAGGAAAGCACTGCAGAGGAAAGCACAGCAGAGGAAAGCACGGCAGAGGGGAGCGCCCTTGGTCGTAGGCTCAGGTTGCGACAAATAATAGGCGCGAGACACGCGGCTGACACGCTCGTGTTTTTTATTTGTCGTTCACCATATTTGCAAGCACCACGACAAACAGCGCCGCCCCAATGAGCGCAAGCGCCACCACATCTCGCGTGACGGTTTCGGTGGCCAAATCCATTGTGACGTCGATAAAAAAGTTTTTGCCACCCGCGAAAAATGTGACAAACAGCGTCGCCAGCAATGCTAGACCGAACGGCATGCCTATTCGCACGGCGCGCGAAACGTGACGACCCGCGCGCGGCGCGGGCAGGGCGTCTATGGTGCGAAGCGTAAAGCCTGCATCATCAATATATTGATCACGATGCATCTGCGCATCGGCTTTCAGCATTTCATCCAGGGAATCACGGATCATGTTCATGCGGCGTTTCCTTCCTTTTGTTCCATCTATTGCTTTTGTTCCTCATAGGCGCCCAGCTTGGCGCGCATTTTTTCTTTGGCTTTCAAGATATTCGTTTTGACGGTGCCCAGTGGAATGCCTAAAACGTAGGCCGCTTCATCGTGCGATAAATCGTTGTAGTAGCACTGCAAAATTGCACTGCGCTCGGCGTCGTTCAACACCTCCATCGCACGATCCAGATCGTGCTTCGTGCTGGTATGAGCCGATTCTGGCGGCACGGGTTCCGGTTCTGGCATCGTTTCGCTATCGAGCAACACCTCATGTTTTTTACGTACCTCGCTTTGCCAGACGTTAAATGCAATTCGATAAAGCCAGGTGGAAAATCTGGCTTCATGGCGAAATTGCTTGATATTTTTCCACGCCAGAATAAACGTCTCTTGCGCCACATCGTCAGACAACTCAATCTGACCATTGGTCATTTTGCGGATCGAGGCGCGCAATAGCGACTGATGACGTCGCACCAGCTCGGCAAAAGCATTGCGGTCATCATTAAACTTGACGCGCGTTATCAGCGCGCGATCAATGATGGCTTCGCTGGCCACTGATTTTGAAACGGGCGTAGCTGATGCGTTCGATGCAGTCAGTGCGCTCAATGTGTTAGCCGAAATAGGCGTCATCAGCCAGATGTATAGGATTTGTTAAGCAATTTAGGCTGTGGTCTAGGCACCGCCTGCTGTACCGCTTTCCAGTTTCCATACCAGCAAATAGCCGATGCCCATAAACAGCGGGATCAACCCGAACGCCCACGGCACTTCAATTTGCGCCAAGCAGATCGATAGGCCGATGCCCAATCCAATTAACACCAGACCGCGGCGAAGATCGGAATACGGACCTCGCGAACCGGTGAATAATTCGGCAGGCACCGGCTGGCCCCTCTCGGCCAAGCGTAACGCCAAATCGTGAATCCGCTGGGTTTTGCGCAATTGATACCAGAGCACCAGTGCTGCAAAAACGATCGGCATGGCTGTGCCAAATATGATGGCAACGATGGGAATGACATACTTGACTGAATCCATTTATTTCCCCTAGCCGCAATATTCAAATCGGATTGTTCAAATTCGCGCGGGATGCGTAAAGTTTGAACGGTTAACGCTTTGACGCGATGAGTCTGCGTTTTGGATTTTGCCCATCGCAATCAATTCGCCCTCAATCAGCAGTAAGGCCGGTCGGGCCACCAGGCTCGGCAATCAGCGCCGGTACATTTTCTGGTTCTGGCAATTTGACCATTTGCTTCAGCGGCGAAAACCCGAACAACGCCAATCCCAGTAGCAGCCCGCCGCCGCCTGCAATCGCGATGGTGGTGCGCAAGCCAAGATACTCGCCCATGAGCCCGCCAGCGAGCGAGCCTAGCGGCGACAAGGACACCGAAATGAAAATAAGCGTGGACGTGACCCGACCACGCAAATGATCCGGCGTGACCGCTTGGCGCAGCGTGAGGTAATTGATGAAAAATAACATCGCGCCAAAATCGAACGTAAACAACGCCGATCCAAAATGCAGCATTGTCAATTTTTCGGCTGATACGGTCGCCACCAATAGCCATGAAATACCGCTTAACGATAAGCCAAATAACATGATCGGCCCCACGCCATAGCGACGGTTTAGCCACTGGCAGGTTGCGGATGCCAGCAGGAATCCAAGCCCGGCGATCATAAACAAAACACCAATTTGGCCCGGCGAAAGTTGTAGCTCGCGAGTGGCGAATAAAATCAATATCGCCAAATACACGTGTTTCAATATGTTCCACATCATCAGGCTGAACGCGATTGAGCGCAGAATCGGCGTGCGCCAAATCATGGCCAAGCCTTCTTTTGCATCGATCCAGATGCTTTCTAGCGAGAGCGATTTGCCCTGCAGTTTTGGCGCGTCAGTGGTCGCTGGTTTGATACTGCGCAGCATCAGCGCAGATGCAAAAAATGACATCGCATCCAGCAAAATCGCGAACGGCGCGGTGAGCGCGTGGATGATCATCCCGGCCAGACCGGGCCCGATCAATTGCGCGGCGGAGTCTGATAACGCGATCCGTGAATTTGCTTCCACTAGCTGATCGCGTCCCACGCGCTCGGCCATGAATACTTGGTATGCCGACCACCCAATGATGCCACCGGTGCCGACCAAAAAACCCGCCACATATAAAATGGGCATCGATAACATATGAAACCAGGACGCGATCGGAATTGTGAGCAGGGCGAGGCCGCGCCCGACGTCTGCCACGATAATCAAGGGCAGCTTGCGTGAACGATCCACCAACACACCGGTAAAGAGCCCGAACAAGGTGTACGGCAGCACTTCCACTGCGGTCAAGATACCCATTTCAACCGGGGAGGCGTTGAGCAAGATGGCAGCAGTCAGCGGCAACGCCAGAAACGTAACTTGCCCGCCAAAATGCGTGATCGTCAGCGACAACCAGAGCATTCGGAAATCCCGGTAGCGCCACAACGTACCGAGATATTTATCAAACTTATGAGGCGTTTTCATTATTGTTTTCGCCCGCGTCTTTGATGCGTCTTGATGCTTTGCAACAAATCAGCGCAATGCTTATGCGCGCTCTATTCGCGCTTTACGTGGATTTTATCGACGATCAAACGGGGCAAAAGTTGTGTGTGAAATTGGTGTCTATTTTATCGTAATCGTGGGCGATTTGATAGGGTTTGGGGCTCACGCTGTCGCCGAGACGCGTTGTTTGCGCGTTCGCTTTAGTGTGTTTGCTCTAAAGGCAGGCTCTATATTTGGCTATCAAAAGTCTCACCTTAGCCAGCTGTTGGCGTGTCGTGAGTGCTTTCCGAAATAACCATTTATTGGAGAATTCTCATGGCCGTTATTGCAAAAAAAACCACTCGCGCAGCACTGAAAAAAATTGTCGCAAAAAAAATCGCACCAAAATCCCAAGGCAGCCGCGGAACATCTGCCGCTTCCAATACACGTAAGGTTTATTTGGCGAGCCTCGGCGCGGCAACCCGTATGCAAAGCGAAGCAGTTAAGGCCTATGACCGGTTGAGCCTTGAAGCGCAGCGCATTTCCGACATGACCACCGAAGCCGCAAGCGCACTGGCCAAAAAAGCCAACGCCTATGTGCGTGAAGGTAAAAAAGTTCAAACCGAGACCGTGAGCGCCGCCGAAGCCAAAGCGCGCGATGCCGCCAGAGAGGTCGCCGCATTTGCCAAGAAGCAGGAGAATTCATTCAAAGCTAATGTTGAGCGTACGCTTGCGACCACGATGGCCTCGGCCAAAGAGGGCGTGGCGCAATTGGAGCATGTGTTCGAAACACGCGTCGCTAAAACCCTCAACACGTTCGGCATTCCATCGAGCGCCGATGTTCGCGAGCTACAGACGCGTATGACGGATTTGCAAAAAGCGCTCAATCAGTTAAACAAGCGTTCGGTGCGGATTTAATCGCGCATTTGAAGCCGTGCAATTGCGATCTACTTTGCCGAAGAAATACTCGTTAACGTGGTGCGGCTGATTTCACCCGAACGCGCTCGCGCGGCAAAAATTGCAAACAAGGTTGCAAAAAAAGTTGCAAAAATAGCGCCGCCCGCTCCACGCGTTCCACGCGTCCCGCCTGTTATCCCGCAGCCCGTTAGCGCCACCGCGAAGAAAAAAATCGCGTTAGCACTGGCAGGTGGCGGCCCGCTGGGAGCAATGTATGAGATCGGCGTTTTGATGGCGTTGGACGAGGCGCTGGACGGCCTTGATCTGAACGACATGGATATTTATGTGGGCGTTTCAGCGGGCAGTTTTATTACGGCGGCGCTCGCCAATCAGCTCACGCCTGCTGATATTTATCGAATGTTTATCGACAACGAAAACACGGCGGTGCGCAGCGGCGCGCTCAAGCCGGAAATTTTTTTGCGCCCCGCATTCAATGAATATTTCCACCGCGCCAAGAGCGTTCCAATGCTGCTATTGAATGGTTTGGCGCGTTTGCTTGCTGATCCATTCGGACGCACGCCGATTGAAGCATTTGCAAGTCTGTTTCGCGCTATTCCTGCTGGTGTATTTGGCAACGACGCGATTGCAGAATTTTTGAATGAGGCGTTCAGCCAATCAGGTCGAACCAATGATTTTCGCCAGCTAAAACACACGCTTTATTCGGTTGCGGTCGACCTTGATACCGGTAAAGCCGTCACCTTTGGCGCGCCCGGCTTTGATCATGTGCCAATTTCAAAAGCCGTGCAAGCTAGCGCCGCATTGCCGGGATTATTCCCGCCGGTAGAAATTGACGGTCATTATTTTGTGGACGGCGCGCTGAAAAAGACGCTCAATGCTTCACTGGCACTTGAAGATGGTGCCGAGTTGGTGTTGTGCGTGAATCCCCTCGTACCATTCGACGCTGATGCCGCCAAACGCCGTGCCGGCAACAAAAATACACATATCAAAAAGCTAGTCGATGGCGGCTTACCGGCCGTGCTTTCGCAAACATTTCGCACCATGATTCATTCGCGAATGCACGTCGGTCTCGAAAAATACGTCAATAAATACAAAGAGGCGAGCGTGGTTTTATTCGAGCCCGCGTCTGACGACGCCGAAATGTTTTTCACCAATTTATTCAGTTACGCCACCCGCAAGCAAGTATGTGAGCATGCCTACCAACGCACCCGGCAGGATTTGTTGAAGCGCCACTTTGAGCTCGAGCCCGTGTTTGCAAAGTTTGGCATTAAAATGAACATTGATGTGCTGCGTGATGAGGCGCGCACAATCGATAGCCGTGTCTTCAAGCGGGGCGCAAAGCTGCCAATAAAACAGCGTCTGGCCGATGCAACGCTCAATTTGGCCGATGCCATCGCGGTACTGGAAGCTACTTTGAAGCACCGTGCCCGGTAGCTTCAAAGTGCCCGTCCAGCTTGCCATTTGGGGCGGGGGAACCCTTGGAAATCCGCTTTTGTGCGGGTGTCTGTTTTTTTAATTGTCACGCAATCAGTCGGCACCCATAGTAATATTCGACGATGCCTACGTCCTCAAACCGACCGACTAAATTTGTTGCCCCGCCCGCTAATTTTACGCACGAGGTTTCTCGCCCCGGCCCCAACGTTTCCCGCTCCGCTCGGACCCGAGAACGAATTCTAAAATCGAGTCTCGATCTTTTCAACGCGCATGGTGAGTCAAATGTGACCACGGGTCACATTGCGGACGAGCTGAACATTAGCCCCGGCAATTTGTATTATCACTTTCGCAATAAAGATGAAATCATTCATCATTTATTTGCCGATTTTGAGAAGCAGATTGATGTGGCGCCCGCTGGCGTGGCGGATGCGGCGAGCGCGATGGAAGATTTGTGGCTTTATTTGCATGTGATGTTTGAGCGAATTTGGGCATATCGTTTTTTGTATCGAAATCTTGATGATCTTCTGACGCGCGATACAAAATTAAAATCTCATTTCAATATTATCGTAAACCATAAACGCGAAGCGGTGATCGCACTTTGCCATTCGCTGGTCTACGTAAAAGCGATGCGTGCGACCGAGGCTGAAATCAATGCACTGGCGGAAAATGTGATTGTGGTCGCCAGCTACTGGCTGAATTACGAGCATCTGCGCGCGCGGCGAAGCGAAGTTAACGACACCGAAAAACATCTGACGCGCGGTGTCTATCAAGTGATGGCGTTGGTGGCGCCTTTCCTGATCGGCGATGCGCGCGAGCATCTGAATTATTTGAAGGCGAACTACTTGGAATAGCGCTGCGAAAAAATAGCAATTCAAAATATGAGGAGTAGAAAATGGCAAAGTGGGCAAAATTTCCGCATGATCAAAAATCCGTCACACACGCCGGTGATGCGCTAAAGAAGAATTGGGATGCGCTGCACAAGGGCGACAATGAGCCTTATCCGAAAGCGGCGAATTTGATTGATGCCTGGCGTGCTTATCACGCCGGAAATTTTGCGGAAGCGGTGGAGACAGGCGAGGGCACGGTTGTTGCCGCCAAAGCGACCGCAATTTATGCAACCTATCTTGAGGCCAAAGATTCCGCCAAGGTTGGCCACTATCAAACGGCAATGGAAATCGCCGACAAGCTGCGCGCGAAAGAGGAAAAAAATATCAACGCGCATTATCAGTTCGCTTATGCAGCCGGCCGCTACTCTCAATCCATTTCGATCATCAAGGCATTGAAAGCAGGCTACGGCGGTAAGATCAAATCAGCGCTTGAAACAGTGCTGAAGCTCGACCCTAAACACGCGGAAGCCAATACCGCGATGGGCGCATATCATGCCGAAATTATCGACAAAGTCGGCGGCATGGTCGGCAAGCTGACGTATGGCGTGAGCAAAGACGCTGCGGTGGAACATTTTGAAAAAGCGCTTAAGCTTACGCCACAGTCTCCGATTGCGCACATCGAATATGCGAACGGATTGCTGATGTTGTTTGGTGACAAGGAAATGGACAAAGCCACTAAGCTATATGAAAAAGCCGCGAACATGAAGGGTAAAGATGCGATGGAGATTCTGGATATTGAAATGGCAAAAGAGGAACTGGAGGACGAGTAGAGATGCATTCAAATTGGGCGGGCAAGCAGCCTCATCGTCTCCCCAATATTAATCAGAACGTAATCACCGATGTTGGGCCTGACGAAGCCAGTTCGGCCAGCCGCCAAAAAAATAAAACTCTAACATCCACGGCTATCTGTAGGCGCTAAGCCTTCAAGAGCCGCGCTGGTGCTAGAGGCCGCTTTTCGCCACATTACTTATTTTCCGTCACCACCACCGCATGTCCGCCAAACCCTTTGCGCATCATCGCCAATAATTTCGCGCTGTACTCATCTTCACCTTGGCTGACAAATCGTGAATTCAGCGCAGCCGACAATACCGGCGCGGGCACACTTAGCTCAATGGCTTCCTGCGCAGCCCAGCGGCCTTCGCCCGAATCAGGAACTACTGGGGCGACGCCATCGAGCGCGCGATCGCGCTTTAAAAAATCAGCCGTTAAATCAAGCAACCAAGAGCGCACCACGCTACCGTGCCGCCAATTCTCGGCAATAGCCGCCAGATCGAGATCAAATTCGCGTTTAGCGCTGAGCAACGAAAAGCCTTCGGCGTAGGCTTGCATGAGCCCATATTCGATGCCGTTATGAATCATTTTGGCGTAGTGCCCGGCGCCCGATGGGCCGCAATGCAGCCATTGATTTGCAGCGGGTGCGAGCCCGTTCAAGACACGCTCAATGCGCTTTACGGCGACCGCTTCGCCGCCCAGCATGATGCAGTATCCGTGCGCTTCGCCGTGTACGCCGCCAGCTACGCCTGCATCGATGAGCGAGATACCGCATTCGCGAAACGTTTCGGCTTCGAGCACACTGGTTTTATATAGCTGATTGGCGCCGTTGACCACCAAATCACCTGGCGTGAGTTTGAAGCGCAGTTCTTCAAGGATCGAGTGGGTGTCGCGTCCGGCCGGCAACATTATCCAAACGACGCGTGGCGCAGGCATGGCGTTGAGCATTGAATCAAGCGAATAGGCGCCGTCAAAGCCCGCCACATTGACTAATGCATCGACCGATTGTGCATCAGCATCAAAGCCCACCACATGAATATCGGCAGCACATATTTTTTGCACCATCGCACCGCCCATGCGGCCTAGTCCAATCATGCCGATTTGCATTAAATTTTCCTTTTTGAGGTTTTAGAGAGGATAAGCAAATACGGCAGTGAGTGACCTGACGAATTTCGGGTAACCTTGCGGAAGTTTAAGGGTCAATAACGCGCAAAATCAGTGTACCAGCGTTGTTCTGACAAATTGGGTTGTTGTTGTGGGTGATATGCAGGTGCCGCCATTACAATGTTTCATCTCACTTCGCAGTTGTCCTTCAGCGGGTCATCGATCTGCCCTCACGCGGTCCGCCGCTCTCCCATAGCCGCATAAAATGTTGTTCTCACTACTTTCAGACGATAGATGCTCATGAAAAATCTTTTTAAATTGCCCAGCCGTGTGCTCATGCGGGCGACCCTTTACCTGGCGCTAGCCGTGATGGGCTCGCACGCGATTGTAGACACCGCTTTGGCACAATCTTCCGCGCCGTCCAGCGCATACAACAACGCACCCAACAACGCACCTCCCGCTAATAATTCGCCTGTTGTTAAAGATAAAGCAAAAGCAAAAGCAAAAGCTGAATACGACCCGACTCAAACGCTGGGTGCGCCCGCGCCGAACGCTAAAACGGAGGGGAAAGAACCGCAAAAGGATTCACCCAAGGAATCCACAAAAGAGCCGACGACGACAACAGAAAAAAAACCCGCAACGCTGGCGCCAGCCAGGGATTTGAAATCATTTTTGTGGGAAGTAAAATCCGCAACGAATACCGTATATTTATTCGGCACGATTCATCTTGGTAAACGCAGTTTTTATCCGCTGCCAGACGCGGTTGAAAAAGCCTTGGCCAGCTCAAAAATGGTGGTGGTGGAAGCTGATATTACAAAAACGGATGGGCTGGCCGATATTACCGCGCTGATCATGTACGCGCCGCCGG
>JANYGV010000109.1 GCA_025359285.1 Burkholderiales bacterium | reverse complement strand
GTTTCATCATTTCGTCTTTGAAAGCGCTGATCACCTTCTCGCGATTTTGCGGTGCGTATTGTGCCTGCGCGGTCCAATCGCCCGCACGGTCGACCGGGCTCACATCTAGCCCAGAACCCACCGCATAACTCAAGCCCTCTTTCACACGAATGCGCGCCACCAGCCGCGCCGAGAAACCCGCGCCACCGCCCAACATCCAGTCGGCCATTTTTAACGCCGCGTAATCGGGGTCATCTTCTTGCATGTTTACGTTGAGCCGCGCGATGAAGGTCGCGCTTTCCTTATCAGGCGTTTCGATGGCAATTGCTTTTGCAGCGACGGTGTTAAAACCAGAAATAATTTGTTTGAAATTTTTTGTCGACGGCCAATTGCCCAGCGCCTGCGGCAGCAGCGGCTCAATTATTTTTTCATCAAAGTCGCCCACGATCGCCACTTGCCCATTGTTGCTGCCGTAAAAATCAGCATAAAACTTTTTCACGTCCGCAAGTTTTATCGCCTTGGTGTCGGCAATGCTGTCCTTGATCGTCGGCACATAGCGCACATCATCGCGCGGATAGACATTGAAATGACTCGCCACGGCTTCTTCCGCCAGTGACGCGGGATCTGATAGCGAGCGTTCCAGCTCAGCTAAAATTTCCTGCCGCACCAGTTCAAATTCAGATTCGGCAAAAATGGATTCGCGCAACATTCCCGTCGCCAATTTTAGCGATGCGGCCAGTGTTTGTTTGGTGGCAGTGATGGTTGCCTGCGCTCTAGTGGGCGTGCCGGCGACGACGATATTCGCTTTCAGATTATCCATTTCATCGCGCAATTGTTCGCGCGTTTTTGCCTTCGTGCCGCGCATCAGCATCTGACCCAGCATCTGCGCAGCAACGCGCTGACCTTGCAAATTTGTCTCATCGCCAAAGCGCAAGACGATATGCGCGCTCACCGTTTCACCGCGCGTTTTCTTTTGCAATAGCGCTGACTTCATGCCGCCTGCAATCTCGCCGCGCTTCACCCGTTTTTCAATATTTTCAGGCGTGGCGACAAACGCTTCGCCTTGCGCAATCGGTTGGTCGCCTTTGAAATTTTTAAGCGTTGCATTAATATCCGCCACCATCGGCACTTCAGCGCGCTCCGGTTTCGCATTCGGGACAAATTCTCCCAACGTGCGATTGCTTGATTTCAAATATTTGAGCGCGGCAGCTTGCACATCGGCCACCGTGGAATTGCGAATTTGATCGCGATTCAAAAAGAATAATCGCCAATCACCCGCACCGATTGCTTCTGACAATTGCAAGCCCAATCGCTCGGATGAATTCATCGTCAGCTCAAAATTTTTGAGCGCCACCGATTTGGCACGCGCCGCTTCTTCCGCTGTTACAGGCACCATCGCAAAGCCATCCACGGTTTTCAGAAAAATTTGTTTAGCTTCTGCCAGCGATTGCTCTTTGCGCAATTCCGCCCACACCAGCATGGCGGAAGGATCACGGTTTTCGAAGTTATAGCTGGCAATGCTCGTCGCTTTTTTGGTTTCCACCAGCGCCTTGTGCAGCCGCCCCGATGTGGCATTTGCCAATACGTCCGTCAGCAGCAGTGTGTGCGCATATTCGGGATGCGCCATCGGCGGCACATGAAATCCCGCGCCCACCGCCTGCACATCGCCGACCCGCTCGAGCCTGACGCTGCGCTCACCGTCCTGCGTGGGTTCCTGCGTGTACAGCGCTTGCAACTTGCGCGTTGGCTTCGGGATTTTGCCGAAATGTTTTTGCACCATTGCCAGTGTTTTGGCTTCGTCAAATTGCCCTCCTATCAGCAGTACGGCATTGTCCGGCTGATAGTGTTCGCGATAAAAAGCCTGCAAGCGCGGCACCGGCACATTCTCGATATCGGAACGCGCGCCAATCGTCGATTTGCCATAGTTGTGCCACAGAAACATGGTCGAGACGATACGCTCGGTCATGATGTCGACCGGACTGTTTTCACCAATCTCGAACTCATTGCGCACCACCGGCATTTCACTCGCCAGATCGCTCGCGCGAATGGATGAATTCACCATGCGATCCGCTTCAAGCGACAGCGCCCAATCGAGATATTTTTCGCTCGCGGTAAATACTTCGTAATAGTTGGTGCGGTCAGTCCAGGTAGTTGCATTCCACTGCGCGCCACGTTGCGTGAATTCTTCCGTGATCTTTGGATGGTTTTTGCTGCCCTTGAACAGCATATGTTCCAGCAAATGCGCCATGCCCGTCTCACCATAATTTTCATGGCGTGAACCGACAAGGTAGGTGATGTTGACGACTATCGATGGCTTCGACACATCAGGTGCCAACAATACTTTCAGGCCGTTGGCGAGGCGATATTCGGTGATACCTTCAACGGAGGTTGTGAGAGAAACGCCAGGCGGTAGCTTGACTGTGTTCGCTGTTACAACCGATGCAGCGAAAAACGCACCGAATAAAAAAATTGCAGTAATAAATTTTGGAATATTCATGCATCGCATCCGCTCAAATGAAGAGCACGGATTGTAATCCAGGCAGTGATGCGGCGTATGTAATTGTAGGTCGGCGTGCGAAGCAACCTGACCTACATGAATCAGAATTACCGCGCATGGGCAAAAAAGTGAAAGCCTAATACTGGCGCGCTATTTCAAGCAAAAATGTCTTAAACACCGCTCCCTTGCTAGGGTTAGCATTTCGCTCTACCGCTATTTTTTCGCTGCTTCCCGCTGTCGCCGCGCCTCAAACAAACACACGCCACTCGCCACCGATACATTCAAACTCTCCACCGAGCCGAACATCGGGATGCTGATAATTTCATCACAGCCTTCACGCGTGAGGCGGCGCAGCCCCTCGTCTTCCGCCCCGAGAACCATTGCAAGCGGACCACTGAGGCCAGCGGCATAAAGGTCGGTGGCTCCCTCTTCATCCGCACCGACAATCCAGATATCGCGCTCCTTGATTTCGCGCAGTGTGCGAGCAAGATTGGTGACCGTGATGTAGGGGACATTTTCTGCCGCACCGGAAGCGACTTTCATCACGGTGGACGTGAGACCAACGCTGCGATCTTTGGGCGCTATGACAGCATGAACACCTGCCGCATCAGCCACTCGCAAACATGCGCCCAGATTATGCGGATCGGTCACGCCGTCGAGCAGCAATAAAAATGGCGGTCCTTCAATGGTTTCCAGAACATCCTCGACAAACTGCGGCAGGTTAGTGGGCTCGGCCAAGGCCACGACGCCTTGATGGCGCGCGTGTCCCGTCATGCCATCAAGCCGCACGCCGTCGACTTGCATGACACGAACGTTTTTGCCTTTTGCGTTATCAAGCAAATCCTGCATGCGTT
Source organism: Burkholderiales bacterium (assembly GCA_025359285.1). Classification (GTDB taxonomy): domain Bacteria; phylum Pseudomonadota; class Gammaproteobacteria; order Burkholderiales; family Usitatibacteraceae; genus UKL13-2. The sequence goes on along the minus strand of JANYGV010000109.1, from coordinate 15,486 downwards.
TGTCGATACGCTTGGCATCAACATAAAGATCGCGAACGCTCTCAGCTCTGGCGCGAAGGCGTGAGGTCACCGCATGAAAACCAAACACAACTTGTGGCTTCATTTCTTTTTGCTTTTTGTTTTATTGTCAGCGGCTTTACCCGTGATTTCCTTGCTCACTTTTTTGCTTAATAAGGCGCCTGAAGACGTTGCTTTTCCTGGTGCAGGTTTTGCCGTCGCGGGCGCCGGTCTGGCTTTTTTCATCTGCTTCGACTTGAGATCGCTAGCTGGCTTAATCGTCGGCTCGATTGGTGTAGCAGGCTTTTGCCGAGCCTTTACGGCAGTTTTTTCTTTACCCGTCGTAAATCCGGCCACTGGCGTGGTCGGTGGATTGGCGCTGGTGAAGGTAACGATTTTTTTCTGCTTGACCGGTGCAGGCTCAACGTCGGGGCTTGGTTCGGCAGAAAATTTGTTCGCGTTCTTGCCGACGGCCTTTGGAGACGACGTATTCGCAACCTTGTTCGAAGCGGCGGTCGGAGCCGTCGATTGCATTGACGCCGATGGCCTAACGACGCCAGCAGGCAATGCAAGCTCTAATTTATTCATCGGCACAAACGCCTTTGGTACATTTTGTAAATCACCTGCCAACGCAAAATCAATCTTGCTGGTTTCAATATCGACACGAACCACTTTAATATTCACACGATCGGCAAGCTGATATTTCTTACGCGTGCGCTCGCCCAAGATCATGTGTTTATCCTGATCAAAATGGAAATAGTCTTTGCCCAATTCCGAGATGTGCACCAGACCTTCAACATACACTTCATCGAGTGTGACAAAAATGCCGAAGCTGGTGACGCCCGAAATCGTGCCGACGAATTCGTCGCCCACACGATCTTTCATGTAAAAACATTTCAGCCATGCGTTCACATCGCGCGTGGCTTCGTCCGCTCGGCGTTCGGTCGCGGAACACTGCATGCCGAGCTCCTCCCACGCTGCTTTCGGATCGTAAGTTTCGCCGCGCAACACGGCTTTGATTGCGCGATGCGTGAGCAGATCGGGATAGCGCCGTATTGGAGAGGTGAAGTGAGCATAGGCTTCATACGCGAGCCCAAAGTGGCCCTGATTATCGGGGCTGTACACGGCCTGTTTCATTGAGCGCAGCATTACCGTTTGCAACAGCGGCGCGTCAACGCGCGGCTTGATTTTTGCGAGCACATCCGCGTAATCACTCGGCTTGGGTTTCTTGGCCCCCATTAATTGCAGGCCAAAATCTTTCAGCATCGCGCGCAATGCAACGAGCTTTTCTTCCGACGGCCCTTCGTGGACGCGGAACAACGTCACGTGCTCATGATCAACCAGATAATTCGCCGCACACACGTTCGCGGCCAGCATGCATTCTTCGATCAAGCGATGCGCATCGTTGCGTGTGGTTTTGACGATGCGCTCGATCTTGCCGCCTTCGTCAAAAATCATCATCGTTTCATTGCCTTCAAAATCGATCGCGCCACGTTTGTTGCGCGCGGCGAGCAGTGTTTGGAATACCGCGTCGAGCATGTGCAAATGCGGCAATAGCTTCGCGTCAATGCCGTGATTGGGCTCGTTTGTATCGGGTTTGGCATAAAGCGCTTTCGCAACATTCGTGTAAGTCAGCCGCGCGGCTGAATGAAACACAGCTTCCATAAATTTGTATTGCTTAACTTCACCCATCGGCGAAATCTGCATCTCGCATACCAATGCCAAACGATCCACGTCCGGCTTTAGTGAACACATTTCGTTTGACAATGCTTCGGGCAGCATCGGAATCACCCGGCGCGGAAAGTAGACTGAATTACCGCGCAATCGCGCCTCACGATCCAGCGCATCGCCGGTTTTCACGTAATGCGAAACATCCGCAATCGCGACCAGCAAACGAAATCCCTTGCCTTGTTTCTCGCAATACACGGCATCATCAAAATCACGCGCGGTTTCGCCATCGATAGTAACGAACGGCAGATTGCGCAAATCTTCGCGACCCTGCATATCTTTGGCCGTGACTTTTTTAGGTATTTTTTTCTCCAACGCTTCGATCTCGGCGGGCCATTCGTGCGGCAGATCATGCTTGCGCAGCGCGATTTCGATCTCCATGCCAGGGTCAGCGTAGTTACCCAAAATCTCCAGCACGCGTGCGACCGGCTCGGCGTTTTTTGACGGCTGGGCAACCAATTCGACGACCACCACCTGCCCGGCTTTGGCACCTTTGTCGTAACCTGGCTCAACCAAAATATCCTGGCTGATGCGCTTGTTTTCAGCGATCACAAAAAACACGCCGTGCTCGACAAACAAGCGGCCCACCACTTTGCTATTCGCGTGTTCCAGCACTTCCACAATGGATGCCTCGCGGCGGCCTTTACGGTCCAGCCCGATCTCGCGCACCACAGCACGGTCGCCGTGTAGCACGCGATGCATCTGCTTCGGGCCTAAAAATAAATCCGCTGAGCCATCATCTGGCACCAAAAATCCGAAACCATCGGGATGGCCCTGCACCTTGCCGGTGATGAGATCGAGCTTGCCAATCAGGCAAATATCGCCTTTGCGGTTGCGCATCACCTGCCCATCACGCTCCATCGCGTTCAGGCGGCGGACAAAGCCATCCTGTTCGGCGTCTGCAATCTCCAGCTTCGACGCAATATCATCAGGATGCATCGGCACGCCGATTTCATTGAGCAAATCAAGAATCAGCTCGCGGCTGGGGATGGGATTGTCGTATTTCGCGCGCTCGCGCTCTATGTGCGGATCGTGCGCGCGCATCAGGGGCTTTGCTGGGGCCACTGCGGACTTGGAAGCCGCGGGGGATGATTTTGACTTTACATTCTTTGATCGTGTAGACAATTTAGCTCTTCTCAGATAATATTCACCTTCATTTTACGCGACTCGCTTGCCAGCGTGTCGCTTAATTGCCCGGATGGCGGAATTGGTAGACGCACTAGGTTCAGGTCCTAGCGATGGCAACATCGTGGAAGTTCGAGTCTTCTTTCGGGCACCAAACAAAAAAGATCGCACAAACGATCTTTTTTATTGGCTGTGCGTTTAAAGGCTAAGCGTTTAAAGCGCAAAAAAAACGAGGCCCACCCTCACGGGCCTCGCTATTAAAGCCAGAATAAATTCTGGCCAACAGAGTCGAATTTGTTAGTGCTATTAAATTAACTTTTTAACGCGCCCAATTTCTATAACAATCCAGAATTGGTGCCTAACATTCATTCGATTCGATTTACATCAATAAAAATTGCTTGTGGCTACTAGCCGCCTGGATATGGGAATGATGACGCGTCGCCACCGCCAACCTCGGTAAGCGCATCCAAGCTGATCTCCACCATCTCATTATTAACACTCGCTGCGTTTATTGCGACTTCAATTTTCTCTGTCGTAAACATGCTCATCTCCGGTTAGGTCCTCGAGTCTGGATAGTGCAGATCGTGTTCAGCGCCGCCACGACCACATAAGACCCGAACGCACCAACGAAGGCAGCTGTCATGTCTGACAAGTCTTCGTAACCTATTGTTTTGAGTTATTTTTATTTCGAAATCTCAAAAAAATGCACACACTTTCGTTTAAAACGCGCTTGCCTAGTTATATTCCCAGCAACTTATTGCGCCACAAACCGCGAGTACAGGCGCAGCGGTGGCGGTCAGCGTTGTTACGCCCCGCTGCCATGGTCAGCTTCGCCGACGCGAGTCGGTCTAAACGCCCGAATGCAGTCAGTGAATCCGCCGCCTACGATCCGCCAACAGAATTTCGACCTGTTCGCGCCAAGGCAGTGAATGGATTGTCGACATCCGCACTGCCGCTAAGTCGTGCATTGGCATATTACGGTCACCATTGGCCATTAAGATCACGTCACTGAGAGTGTCTGGCTAATCGGTAAGCGTGATCACGTCGACGGGCAAAAATCGTTGATAACTACAAGCCTTCGTGGAAAAAAGCGTAATACGGTTACGCCGCCGTTGCGAACGATCCAATCGTGAAGCATTCATTTTCAAGTAGCCTGCCGCTCGTTTGGAATAAAGGGCGCTATGCGCGAGCAAAGGCGAGCGACCTTTGGGATAACGCCAGGGCATCCGGCTTTGATAGCGGTGTTGCGATTTCACTTCGCGATCATTTGGGGAATGGCTATAAAGTCGGATTCTCTCGCGACCAGCCTTTGACCACAGATTCGCGTGAACTTTCTCGTTTAGTGGCAGACGCTCAATTGCTCGACGCGTTCGCGCAGAGCGCGATGATGCGCATTTGGAACCCCGGCGCAGATGCCAATTTGTCGAAGCTTACCGCTAAAGAGCTTGGGTGCCTAAGCTGGACGCTGGAGGGCAAAACCGCATGGGAGCTTGGCTGCATGTTGGGCAGCGCCGAGCGCACCGCAAACTTTCATTTAGGCAATGCCATACAAAAATGGACGGTGACAGACAATAAACACTCTGCGGTCATTAACGCGATGCGCATGGGGCTGATTCGCTAGCCATCTCGGGGATAAGGCGTAACAATACTTCCATCCGGAGGAAACTCTGGTATGGACGCGGCTCTCCGACGACAAATGCTCGGAAACACCCGCTGGTATTAGGTCTTATATAATTTTTTGCTTCACGTATCTTTTGTTACGCGACTTACAGCCCGATTAAATAACCGCGTATCGCTTAAGCCCAATTGACAAATGTTAGCAATTTGCAAATGATTGCTTTGGTAACATCTTGGTTATATAAGAAACAAAACAGGCATAAGCCCACGATAATTCGGCACAGCCGAGATGATTGGGCTATTAAAATCATCAAGTGTCTGAATTGCTGGCGTTGAATCAGGAGGTTGATTGAATATCGCTGAAGATGAAGTGATGACTGCAAATATATTGGTGGTCGACGATGATCCGACCATCCGTGAATACGTGCGTCTGCATCTGGCGAGTGCGAATTTTGAAGTTCAAGTCGCGGACGATGGCGCTACTGCGTATGAAATGGCGTTACTGAATCCGCCTGATTTGATCCTATCTGACATTTCAATGCCGAATATGGATGGTTTCCAGTTCCTCGAAAAAATCCGTGCTAACCCGAAGCTGGCGGATATCCCCATTATTTTGCTTACCCAGCATAGCGATTCATCGGTATTTCGGCGGGGGATGGATTTAGGTGCCGACGATTTTCTTGCCAAACCCGTGCGGCGTAATGATTTGTTAACCTCAATATCGTCACGCTTAAAGCGTCTTGAAGGCATGCGCAGATCGGTTGAAAACAACCTCCCGTCGCCGACGCAAAGTATCTCAGTTTCGCCCCTGCCCGCATTGCTTGCGACGCATCCAGGCGAAACAACGGGGCCAACATTGCGCGCATTGAATCCTTTGGAATTGTCGTCCCACGCATCGTCGTCTCACGAAGATTCTGAACCGGCTGCGATAGCTGACGAAAATATTCTCGGCTCTGTTTTGGTCTCCGGTATTCGCAATTTTTCTGCTTTCACGGCACGATTACAACCTGCCGAAATTGTTGAGTTGTTGAATGCTTATTTCGTTAAAGCGTGTGAGCCGCTGCTTGAGCAAAACGGCTGGGTGGTGAAGTTTGCCGGTGATACCGTAGTGGCTATGTTCGACGGCGCGCGCGGCCAAGATGTTAGTCATGCCCAGCGAGCACTCAAAGCTGCGCTGCTGATGACCAATACAGCACAGCAATTTGACTCGTGGATCAAGCATCGTTTTCCACATCAGTCGCTGCCAACATTTAGTATCGGCGTGGGTATCCATAGCGGCATTATTTGTGTTGCGAGCGGAGCGGCCACAGCTGCGCAAAATGAGGATCTAGGGACGAATATCAGTGGAGAAACGGTGGAGCTTGCCGTCCATTTTGAGAAACTCACCAAACAACTTTCCTGGAGCATTGTCGCCAGCGAAGACTCGCTTGAGCTCGCCGGTACGCGCATTGTCAGCGGACAGACTTCGAGCACTCATCTGCCTTCAAAAATGAATGGTGCCGGTTTTACCGATGAACGCTCGGCGAAGGCAGGTGACAGCTTAAACATTGCCGAAGTGATGGGGCTGCTGCCCAAGGCTGATACGTCTGAAAAAAACCGGCTTTTTTACGATAGCTTGCAGACGGCGGTGGTAAATAATACGGAGGCATTGGCCAATCAACGCTATAAGCCGAGCGGCACGCCGTCGGCACTTTCGCTGTTCGAGCTGGAACTTAAAAGGATCGAAGAAGCTGCACTGGCAAACCAACAGACAAATCCTGAAATTGAGTTGCAGGGCTATCGCCTCATCAAAAAATTGGGCGAAGGTGGAATGTCGCAAGTATTCCTGGCAGAGCATAGTGCATCTGGGGCACAGCACGTGTTGAAGCTGCTTCACATCACCGAAGATGACGGCGGCGAAATGCTGCAACGATTCATCAGCGAATATGCGCTCATCTCGCAAATTGATCACCCGAACGTCGCAAAAATATTTGCGCAAGGGTTTTCTACTTCACACGCTTACATTGCAATGGAATATTTTCCCGGCGGTGATTTGCGCCGACTAATGAATAGTGACATCTCTGTCGATGTTGCCTTGGCGGTTCTGATACAAGTAGCGGGGGCGCTGGGTGCGATTCATGAACGCGGCATGGTTCATCGCGACATGAAACCAGACAACATCATGCTGCGCGCCGATGGCTCGCTCGCACTTGCAGATTTTGGTATTGCGACGCTTAAAGATACGCGGCTTTCCAGGACGGTCCACGGCGAAGTATTTGGCACGCCCGCTTATATCGCGCCAGAACAAGCGTCCGCTCAGCCCGTTGATCATCGCGCCGATCTATACGCGCTTGGCGTTATGTTTTTTGAATTGCTGACGGGCAAAAAGCCGTATCGGGCTTCAAATACGCAGGCCTTGCTCTATCAACACGTAAACTTAGCCATTCCGGAACTGCCCACACAATTCAGCCACATTCAACCGCTCGTCAATGCCATGATGGCGAAAAACCCCGACAATAGGGTCCCTAACGCCGGTATGTTGATCGATATGGCACTTGAAATATCAGAGCAATCATTTTAGAAATCACAAACATACTGAAACACAAATTAACTGCCAGATTTTCATAAACTGTTGTTGAAGAGCTGACAATACATAAACGCTGCACAAATTCCAAACAGACGCCACGCGACTCAACAAATCAATAACATCGAGCGAATATGAGCACCATGAAAAAAGACGCCTACTCCGTTGAAGTGATCGGCTTCAACCAGACCGAACGCATCGTCTTATCCAGTATTTTTGGCCTGTCCGCGCGACGCCAGCCTAAATTCATGCAGCACTCCAGCGTGTCTTTTTCGCCTGATCTATTTTTAGTTGACTCAAGCGACGCCCAGGCAGTCGCGTTGTTCAATGAGCGCAACGCCACGCGTCGCGTACCGGCCATCATGATTGGAGCAAGCGATCACGGCACTGGTTATCCACTGCTGGAGCGACCACTACAGTGGACGCGCTTATTCAAGGCATTTGATCTCGCGATTGCCGCCGATGCCGCCGCGCAAAGTGACTTCGAAAAAACTCTGCCCAATGTGATTCCTGTTGCCAGTTTGGCTAGTGCAGGCATACCACCAACACAAACAGCAACGCCAACGCCAACACCAGCACTTGCATCGCCCGTTCCAATATCCAGCGAAGCTTTCGCTAGAACCCGACCAGCGCTGCCAATCCAGCGTCCCACGCCTCAAGTTGCTCCATCCTGGTTTGCCCCGCCAGCTGCGCCACCCACCGCGGCGATTGCAATACCAGCGCCCGCTGCAGCGGATTGGGTCTTGGTAGTGGACGATAATTTGACCGTCCGTGAGTTCATGCGCAACAAACTTTCTCCTTTTAATTTCAATGTCGACTACGCCGAGTCTGGCGAACAAGCCGTTGGTCTCACGGGACAGCGACGCTACACGTGTGTGTTTCTCGATGTTGTGATGCCAGGTATTGACGGCTACCAGGTCTGCAAACTCATCAAAAGCAAAAAAACCTTAGTCAAAACCCATGTAGTCATGCTCACCAGCAAAGGCTCACCGTTTGACAAGATTCGCGGCGCAATGGCCGGCTGCGACGCCTATTTAACAAAGCCCGTTGATGAAGAAAAACTACTAGAAACTATTGTCAGATTTTTACCCAATCGCGTATGACCCCGCTGGTTAGCATCTGTAAACATCCCGCCTCACAAAGGTTTTACAAGTTTTCGATTTGTCCTGAAGGAAAAATATGACTGTCTCCAAAGTGCTATGTGTTGATGATGCAGCCGCCGACCTCACCATGATCCAAAAAATTGTGTCTGGCGCAAACGTGAATGTGATCTCGGCGACCGGTGGCATTGAAGCCATTGCGCGAGCCAAAAGCGAAAAGCCGGACCTGATTTTTTTGGACATTGTGATGCCGGACATGGACGGATTTGCGGTAATGCGCGAGCTTCAAAAAGACCCTCTCACCAAAGATATTCCTGTCGTTTTTGTATCCAGCAAATCCCAGAAGGCAGATCAGCTCTGGGCAAAAATGCAAGGCGGTAAAGGGTTCGTTCCCAAACCGATTAGCGAAGCGGCAGTGATAACAGAAGTGAATAAATTTTGAGCGGAAATATCTTGATGTGTATTTTTTGGAGCGATTGAATGGCTGTGCAAAAAGTGCTGTGCGTCGATGACGTGAACGCGGATTTGATCAACATAGAAAAAATTGTGGCAGCAGGTGGCCACTTTGTGTCCACGGCGGAAAACGGCAAGCAGGCAGTCATCAAAGCAAAATCGGAAAAACCAAATATCATTTTTCTCGATATCAACATGCCGGAAATGGACGGGTTCGCGGCCATGCGCGAACTCAAAAAGGATCCTGATACAAAATTAATCCCCGTCGTGCTGGTCACGAGCAAAAATCAAAAAGCCGACAAATTGTGGGCGCAAATGCAGGGCGCGAACGGTTTTGTGAGCAAGCCCTACACGCCAGAGCAAATACTTGAGCATTTACGCTCACTTTAATTCGATATCCACGTAAAAGCAGCCATGTCATCTTCAACGCCGCCAACTAATTCGGACACTTATAATTTTAGCAAGGCGGCGATGAGAGCCACTCAGGATGCCCCGGCCGATTCGTTTGCTCGCGACAACAGAATCTCGGAAATGGTGGCCGCTCAAACTCGATTATTTGCGGAAATCAGCGCCCGCGAGAATGCTACAAATCGCAAAGACGATCGGATCGAGCGACAAGGCTATCGTGTGGGTGATTTACGTATTCTGGCCAAATTTGATGCTACCAGCGAACTCGTGACGATGCCACCGGTTTACCGCTTGCCAGGAGCCCCCGACGGCGTAAAAGGCTTGGCCAATCTGCATGGCAACGTCGTCCCGGTATTCGAGATCGCCCGATGGTTTAACGTCACCCATAACCCGCAAGCCACACCGATGCTGTTAGTGCTGGGCTATGGTGATGCCGCTATTGGCGTGGTGATTGACGGCCTACCGGTTCGGAAAAGTTTTTTGCCCACAGATGAGGTGCCTATTGAGAGCGGTCATCCGAGACTGGCCCGTTTCGCGCATAGCGCATATCGCGATAGCGATGGTATCTGGATGGAATTTGATGATCGACGTTTTTTTGAGACTTTCACGCGCAGATTTGCGGCGAAATAAGCAAATTGCACCTGCCGGTAAGGCTCGTAAATTAAACAGCTCAATAGATAGACCACGCAATTTACGAATCAAGTTTTTGCGGTGGCCGGATTGCGCTAATAGCCACCGTTGGTTTACATACTTTTTAATACTTTAGTCTCACTTTGCAACGATATAAAACATAGATTCAATGGGAGTTTTAAATGAAGTTTTCAGTCTTAGATAACCTTAAATTAGGTCCAAAACTCGGCATTTTGGGGGTGATTGCGCTCGTGATGACCGCCTTCCCGTTTTATCAGTTTTACACCACACAGCAGGGCAAAATTGACTTTGCAAAAAAAGAGATATCGGGTGTTGAGCCTGTACGTGCAGTGGTAAAAGTACTACAAGAAATAGCCGCGCATCGCGGCCTTTCCACTGCGGCTATTTTAGGTAGCGCTGATAGTGGCGCCGCTTTAAAACCCAAAGAATCGGAGATCGACCAATTGTTCAAGAAACTGGATGAAAAACTCACCGAATTTGGCGAGCCGACCGCCACCGCCGAATGGGAAAAAATCAAAAACGAGTGGACAACAATTTCCGCTCGATCAAAAGAGAAATCTACTTCCTACACCATTAATTTTGATGACCACAGCGCGTTAATCAAGCGACTATTGGGCTTCATCGAATTGCTGTCTGACACATCACTCATGTCGTTTGATCCAGATGCTCACACCTATTTCATGATTCAAGGTGGCGTGACCGAATTACCAAAAGATTATGATTTTCTCGGGCAGGCGCAAGGTTTCGGTGCCGCAACATTGCTGGGCATGGCCGCAAAACGAGCAGATTCCATAGCGACCAAACTCGATGCTGCCAAATTGATCGAGGGCTTGGGTGATGATCGGACACGTCTAAAAGTTATCCTCGACTTGCAGAGTTATTTTGCTGGCACTTCGACCAACTTTTTTAATAAAGCCATCAAGGAAATACCGCGTATCGGCACGCGCCTGCAAGCAGATTTAACGGCAAGTAGTGATCTCCAAAAAGATCTTCCACTGCTGACGCGAAAGCAGCTTTTGTCAGAGGCGATGCCCACCGTTGCGGCCAGCGATTATTTTGGCCAGTACACAAAATCAATGAACTCAGTTGCCAAGCTAAACGATCTGGCGCTCAATATTCTGCGGGATGAATTGGAAATCATCGCGGCCGGTCATCGTCAATTTCAGGTGTTCATTTCTGCTCTGGTTTTGGTATTTGTGGCGCTGGGCGCATTGATTGGATTTTTCATTGTGCGCAACGTAACGAGCACCGTGAAGTCGCTGCAAAACTCAGTCGACAAAGTACGTGGCGGTGACCTCACCGCGCTGTCTGCGGTCACGGCCAAAGACGAAGTGGGTGATCTGGGCCGCACGGTGAATTTATTATTGCAGGAACGTCTCGCCGCTTCGGCCAAAGCAGAAAAAGAAAACGACCAGCTTAACAATTCTGTGATCGGGCTATTAGGCACAGTGGCCGATTTATCACAACGCGATTTAACGGTGCGAGCGTTTGTAACCGAAGACATTATTGGTACGCTTGGCGACTCTGTAAACCAATTAACCGATGCCACGACTTCGGTGCTGCGCGATGTCAGCAAGATCGCTGGCGTAGTCGAGCACGCCTCTAAGCGGGTAAAGGCACAGTCCGACGCCGTCAACGAGCAGGCCACCGCTGAGCGTGCCACCGTTGAAAAGCTGGTGGCTAATTTACAGATGGCGACGGAGGGGATGGGACGTGTGGCGGAGCTTGCGCAAAGCTCGAACCGCGCTGCCTCGGATGCTTCTGCATCAACCGAAAACGCGATGAATACAGTACAAAACACGGTTCGCGGCATGGATGCCATTCGCGACACGATTTCTGAAATGGAAAAGCGGATTAAGCGATTAGGCGAACGCTCGCAGGAAATTTCGCAGATCGTGGGGCTGATCAACACCATTTCTGAGCGCACTCACGTGCTGTCTCTTAATGCTTCCATGCAAGCGGCGATGGCGGGTGACGCGGGACGTGGTTTTGCGGTGGTGGCTGAAGAGGTTCAGCGTCTGGCAGAAAACTCGCGCCAGGCCACGGCCCAGATCGCAAGTCTGGTACAGAACATTCAGATCGAAACCAATGACACGATCGCCACCGTGAACAAGACGATTGACCAGGTCGTGCAGGGTTCGGAGATGGCGCGTGTGTCAGGCGAGAAGATGCGCGAAACGCGCGACACGACCGAGCGTCTGGTGCAGCTGGTGCAAAGTATTGCCGAAAGCTCATTGGGCCAATTGAAATTGGTGGAAGACTTGCGCCTGGGCGCAGGCGAAATTACGGATTCAACCGAAAAAACCGCCGAGCAGTTAAATGCGCAAAACCAAGTGACGTCGAGCTTGGTAACCGCATCGCAAAAACTGGTGGAATCGGTTTCTGTGTTCAAACTTCCCGCTGCGGCTTAACCGAAAATGCATCGATACCCAAGCACTACGATTACAGCGCCACTGCAAAATTCGATCATTGTTCCACTCCATCAGAAATAGTCACAATGGCAGCTAATCCCATGACACCGTTTTTGGCCGAAATGCGCAAGGAGCTTGCACTGACGGTGCCTGATTTCAATGCATGGCTCAACGTAATCTCCAGCGGATCAGACGCGGACGCGGCGTTTATGGACGCTTTTGAAAGCTACGGTGCTCAGGTTGAGCGCATCGGTATGACTGCCGACATGCTGGGCATGCCAGGATTGGATGTCTGGTGCAGGCATCTGAGCACCATGCTCATGTCAGTGGCAATGGTGGATGCAGACAAACGCGCCGCTGCTAGCGCGTATCTGCAAGGATGGCCGGCGCTGGTAGATGCTTATTTGTTGGCTCCCGCCGATTTTGACGCCTCACTGGCAATGGCTGAATACTTGACCGCAGCCGCACTTCCGGCCAAGCTGGACGATACCGATGGGATCGATCTCATCGGTGAACTCACTACTCCGCCGGTGATGCCCGCCGAGCTTGTTGCAGATTGGGAAGCTGCCCGCAAACCGGCTGAGGTTACGCCAGCCGATGTATCGCTGGCGCTGTCCGATGGCGCAGACCGCGATGTTTACAATGCTTTCATTGATGAAGCCCCAGGCAATCTTGCTGTATTTTCTGACTTGACCGCCAATATTGCTCGCGGCAACGCGTCGGCGGATGATTTCCGCAACGCGAAACGAATTGCACATTCGCTTAAAGGCTCCGCCAGCATCGTCGGCTTGCGCGGCATCGCATCGCTGGGGCACTACACCGAGGATGTACTAGAATTTTTTGAGCAAAACCCGATAAAGCCGCCTCGCGCAATCGGCAGAGCCCTTGCCGATGCGAGCGATTGTCTCTCACAAATGGTGGGGTTTTTGCAGGGTGCGGAGGACGAGCCAGATAACGCCTTCGCGGTTCTGTCCCACATCGTGTCATGGGCTAATCGAATCAAGGCAGGCGATATTGAAGCGGCCCTTGAGAATAACGATCTTGAAATCATTGACGCTGCTGGTATTGGCGATGCGCCTGTCAGCACTCAAACGCAGGCGCAAATACCCGAGCGCGCGCGGCTCGATAACGCAGTCGGGCCAACTTTCCCCCCCAATGCAGTATTCAGCAAAGCAGCCGCAGATTCAGAAGCGAGCCTTCGTGTCCCGGTGAAAACGGTCGATGAATTATTCCGGCTCGTCGGCGAATTAACGACCAAGCTGGGCCAGCTCGAAAGCCGCGTCACCACCGCCAATACGCGTGCCAAAGGATTATTGAAACAAAATATTACGGTACAGGAACGCGTGGTTGATCTTGAAAAACTGGTGCAGCTGCGCGGGCTTTCCCTGCACAAAACACCGCACCAGCCAGGTGGTGACGGTGGAAATGCCAGCAGCGACGACAATGATGCGAGCTTCGACCCACTGGAGCTTGATCGCTATAACGAGCTGCATGGTGCCACCCGATCTCTGGTGGAAGTATGTGCGGATGCGCGCGAAATTAGCGTGGCACTTGAGGATGATGTTGCGAATATTCAGCATGATCTCCGACAGCAAAATCAGCTCAACAAAGACTTACAGTTTCAAGTCATTTCTACCCGCATGACGCCGGTGGAATCGCTGGCCGCGCGCCTGACGCGTAACGTGCGGCAAACCTGCCAACAAACGGGTAAGGAGGCGACGCTGGTGATCACCGGTGGAAATATTTTGGTAGACGGCGACGTGCTGAACAAGCTGGCTGATCCGCTTCTGCATATTTTACGTAACGCGGTCGATCACGGCATTGAAGATGCTGCCACCCGCGAAGCCAGCCGCAAGTCGCGTATTGGCCTGATCAATCTGGATTTCACGCGTCAGGGGTCGAGCGTGACGGTGCATATCAAGGATGACGGCAAGGGTCTCGACTATGCGCGGATCCGTGACAAGGCACTCCTCAACGGCCTCATTACAAACGAGCAGAATTTTTCAAACGCTGAACTGGCGCGGCTTACCCTGCTGCCAGGTTTCTCCACTCGCAACGAGGTCAGCGAGATTTCTGGTCGCGGCGTCGGCATGGATGTGGTCGCCTCACGTCTCCAAGAGCTTAAAGGCTCAGTCGAAATTCAATCTGAAAGTGGACACGGCTGCGAGATTACGCTGCGCTTTCAGGCATCGCTGATTACCCAACAATCGTTACTCGTTGAGGCGGCGCACCAAATTTTTGCGATTCCCATACACAATATCGAGCAAGCGCTGTCGCCGCTGGAGGGCGACATCTCAAACCGGGCCAAGGTCTGGATGTTGCGGCTGAACAATATCGAACACGAAGTCGTCGACTTGGCCAAACTCACCGGCTACCCCAGCGCGCCGCTCAGCGAAAACACGATCTCAGCGCACCCCAAGGTGTTAATCCGGGTGGACGGCAGGAGCGTGGCCGTGCTGGTGGATAAAGTGGTGGATAGCCGTGATCTCATCGTTAAAAACATGGGCCGTTATCTGCCCAAAGTGCACGGTATTTCGGGTGCCGCATTGCTCGGTGATGGCACCGTCGTTCCGCTGCTCAATGTGCAGGAGCTAGTCGCGAAACCGATTGCGGTATCGTCGGCCGCCGCCCAGCTAGCCGAGGCCGCCAAGCAACAAACGCGGCGCGTAATGGTCGTCGATGATTCACTATCGGTGCGCAAATCACTCACACAATTGCTGGAGGATTCTGCGTTTGAAGTGGTCGGTGCGGGTGATGGTCTGGATGCCATTCGCATGCTTGAAACATTTAAGCCGCACGTGATTTGTACCGACCTGGAAATGCCGAATATGAATGGGCTTGAGCTAACTGAGCACTTACGGCGTAGGGCCGATACCCGAGATTTGCCGATCATCATGATTACCTCGCGCTCAATGGATAAACATCGCGATCAGGCCAAGCGTGCGGGCGTGGATTTTTACGTGACCAAACCCTACACCGATGCCGACTTATTGCAGCAGGTACGTGTGGCGATGCAGTCCAAAACGAAAGTTGCGGCTGAAGTCTAAGCGGGGCGCGGGTTTCAGCGACTTATTGCTTGAAGACGCCCTACTGACGGGCACCTCTTTATCTATCCTTCTATTCCTCTATCCCGCTATCCCTCTTTAAAGCGCCGCGAAATGCAGTTTGGGTCCGTGTACGCCGCAACCCAACCCCGTATCCCCGATTTAATTGCGCGTCTGTGTTGCCAACGCCGCCATCTTCTTGCTAGTCAAACGGCCTTTGTAAAACAATCGTTTCTTCACGATCCGGGCCCGTGGACACTAATGCGATTGGCGCACCCACCAGCGCTTCAAAGCGCCGCAAATAGTTTTGCGCAGCAGCAGGTAGCTCATCCCAATTTTTAACGCCCACGGTGCTTGTCGACCAGCCGGGATGATCTTCATAGATCGGT